>NZ_JBHWXB010000001.1:0-129893 GCF_042729855.1 Rhodococcus sp. NPDC060090
AACCAGTAGACTTCGTCACCGGAAAGGTGCTCCTCGAACTCGCGCGAACATGACCCTCAGCAAGTCATATTCTTGCAGTTCAGAGCACCTTTCTTCGTGATCGACACAGGCCCACCGCCAATTCGGCGTGAAAGCGCGAGGCTAGCGCCAGCGGGCTGGAAGAATCGGGCTGGAAGAATACTGCCCGACCACCGAGAGGTTTGGCCGGAAACGGCACGGGAACCCCTTCTCCATGGCGGGCGAACCATACAACATACTTCTGTGGCACGTGCATAGCTCCTGGACGACCTCGTTCGCACAGGGCCCGCACAACTACCTGCTGCCCTCCTTGCCCGACGCCGGCCCGTGGGGACGCGGCCGGTGCGGGTGGCCCGGTCCGCGCACTGTCGCGAAATTCCCTGCGCACGAACTTGTTTCGGCCGACGAGGCATACGGTCTCGATCGATTTCTCTCCGATTGGAAACCACTGGTGGCCACCGTCCATCGGAAAGGAAGCCGATGAAGATCTCGATGGTATCGGAACACGCGAGCCCACTCGCTGCCCTCGGTGGCGCCGACGCCGGTGGTCAGAATGTCCACGTCGCCGAGCTCTCCGCTGCATTGGCACGTGCCGGACACCGGGTCGTGGTGTACACCCGCCGCGACAGGCCCGATCTTCCCGAACGGGTGCGCACCGAGGAGAACTACGAGGTGGTGCGCGTTCCGGCAGGCCCACCCGAACAGCTACCGAAGGACGAACTACTGCCCCTCATGGGAGAGTTCGGAGCGTTCCTCGAGCAAGAATGGTCTCGCGATCTTCCGGATGTCGCGCACGCACACTTCTGGATGTCAGGGATCGCCACTCAACTGGCAGCGCGGGAGCTGGGAATTCCGACAGTGCAGACCTTCCACGCACTGGGCGTGGTGAAGCATCGCCATCAGGGCTCCGCAGATACCAGCCCACCGGACCGGATCCGTCTCGAGAAGCTCCTTTCCCGCGGTGCCGCGAGAGTGGTGGCGACCTGCTCCGACGAAGTGTTCGAGCTCGCAAGGATGGGCCTGCCTCGCTCGCGCACTTCGGTCGTTCCCTGTGGTGTAGATCCGACCCAGTTCCAACCGACCGGCTCCACCATCCTCCCCCGTCGAGCGAAGCATCGTATCGTCACCGCAGGAAGACTTGTTCCCCGAAAGGGTTTCGACGTCGCGATCGAGGCGTTGACGATGCTTCCCGACACCGAACTCGTCGTGGCCGGGGGCCCACTGGACGGCGACCTGTCCGGCGATCCCGAAGCAACACGACTCACCGAAGTTGCACGACGGCACGGCGTGCACGACCGCGTACAGATGCCCGGCCAGATCACACGCGCACAGATGCCCGCACTCCTGCGTTCGGCGGACCTCGTCGTATGCGACCCCTGGTACGAACCGTTCGGCATCGTCCCTCTCGAAGCCATGGCGTGTGGACGAGCGGTGATCGCGGCCGCGGTCGGAGGAATGCTCGACACCGTGGTCGACGGCATGACCGGCCTTCTCGTGCCGCCACGCTCACCCGAAGCACTCGCGAAGGCTACGCGCCGACTACTCGGCAATCCGACGACACGCGACTCCTACGGGATCGCCGGCCGCGACCGTGCAGTCGCGAGATACTCCTGGGATCGTGTCGCGGCAGACACGGCGCGCGTATACGACCGGTGCATTCCCGTACGTCGCGCTTCATCCACCGCCCAGGTAGGGACGCGGTAGTGCGTCCCGCAGGAACAGCCCATGGCCTGGTCGAAAAGGCGTTGCCGCACAAGGATTCACCCTGCACGGCAACGTCTTCGCGACCCGCTGACCACTACAGCCTGCCGCGATCTTCGGATGGTTTCAGGCTGCGGGGTGCAGCGCTCTCATGGCACCTTCCAGCGAGGTGTATGCGGGAACACGCTGGTCGGGGTCGATGATGCGCAACAGTCGCTGAACCGGCCTCCCACAGACGAGCGCCCAACGCGCCCCGGCCCCGCCACTCTCCCCGTCGAGCTCCTGGAACACTCGCAGGCCCGCCGTGCCGAAGAATTCGACCTCTGACAGATCGAGAATCAAACGTGATGAGGAGCGAAGCTGTCCTCGCGCGAAGTCACTCAGCGCAGCAGCGTTACGAATGTCGATTTCGCCGGCAACACCGACACGAACCAGTGTCGAGCTGATTTTCTGCGCGCAGAATTGCGCGCCGATGCCAAAGCTGATCGAACCGCTGGGCGGGACGGCCTGCATCGACCGAAGCGGCGGAGTGAGGATCTCTGTAGCAGTCATTGCACTTCCCAACATCTGAGAAATTTGAAAGGCGCTACAGGTGCGGTGCCAGTCATAGTGACGCGGGAGCGTCTACTGGAACACCGCGTACCGAATGGCACCTTCGAGTTCCAGGCTGTGTGCTCAACCGCATTCAACGATAGTGCAGAGACGACAGGTACTCAACCCGATCGGATTCGGCGAGCACAGCGTGCGGTCCGGACCGTCCGAAGGACCGGATACATTTCCGAAGGAATCACCCCGAGGATTGAACTCACACCGGCTGGGTAGTCTCACGGACGGACATACACCGACGACACAGGCCCCGCACCACGCACCCAACTCGCAGTCACGGAGAAACAACACTCATGGCGAAATCCGCGTCGGCAGATTCGGCACACGAACGCACCCATCCGATAGTCGAGCTACGAGTACAAGCCGACGCCGCGCAGCTTTCGGTGCTGCGCGCGGTTGCCGCAGCAATCGCACTGCAGCACGATTTCGACCTCGACGCGGTGGAAGACATCAAACTTGCCATCGACGAGGCAGCCACCCGCTTGATCATGAATTCGACGGACATGTCGACCCTGTCGTGCACGTTCGAGGTCACCGTGTCCCGAGTGAACATCAACCTGTCGGCGCACACCCACACCGGGACATCCAGCAGCCAGCCTCGCTCGTTCGGATGGCATGTACTCAACTCGCTCACCGATTCGGTGTCCGTATCCTCCGATACCGACGCCAGCGGTGCAACGGTGAGCACCATCGGACTTGCCATCTCCAAAGGTAGCGCCGCTCGGTGAGCCGGACAACGGGAAGATCGAACGACGAGTACACCGACGTCATCGACGAGCTGAAGAAGATCGCCGAGCTCGACGACGAAAGCCCGGAGCGCTTCGCGATCCGTGAGCGCGTCGTCGAACGTTGCCTGCCACTCGCCGAACACATCGCGCGCCGCTTCGACGGTCGTGGTGAGGCGTTCGAAGATCTTGTGCAGGTCGCGCGCCTCGGTCTGGTCAACGCTGTCGACAGGTTCGACGCGGACCGCGGAGCCGATTTCGTATCCTTCGCGGTGCCCACCATCATGGGTGAGGTCCGCCGGCACTTCCGCGACACCGCCTGGGCCGTGCGGGTACCACGTCGCATGAAGGAACTGCACCTGTCGTTGAGCCATGCCACTGCCGAGCTGTCGCAGCGTCTGGGGCGCGCGCCCTCCGCGAACGAGCTCGCGCAGGAACTGGGTATCGACCAGGAAGAGGTATTGCAGGGGCTGGTCGCAGGAAATGCCTACACGACGATTTCCGTGGACCGCTCGTCGTCTCAGACCGAGGACGGGCTCACGCTGGCCGACACACTCGGCGAATACGACGCCGCCCTCGACGAGGTCGAGAACAGCGAAGCTCTGCGCCCTCTGCTCGATGCGCTACCGGAACGCGAACGGTCCATCGTCATGCTGCGGTTCTTCGGCAACATGACCCAGACGCAGATCGCCGAACGGGTCGGGGTGTCGCAGATGCACGTCTCTCGTCTGCTGGCAAAGACTCTCGCACAACTGCGGGATCAGCTCGGTGACAATTTCTGACCCGACCCCGTTGCCCGCCCGGCTCAGAATGTCGCAGCATCGATGACGAATCGGTACCGTACGTCGCTCGCCACGACACGGTCGTAGGCCTCGTTGATGTGGTCCGCCGAGATCAACTCGATCTCGGCGGCAATGCCGTTCGCCGCACAGAACTCGAGCATCTCCTGAGTCAGTGCGATGCCTCCGACGTTCGATCCCGCGATCGCCCGGTCGTTGTTGCCGAGGGAGAACGCCCGCAACGACAACGGATTCTCGGGCAACCCGAGCTCGACCAGGACGCCCTGCAGCGACAGCAGCGACAGGTACCGATCCAGGTCGAGGTTGACCGACACAGTGTTGAGGATCAGGTCGAACTTGCCGCGAAGTTCCTTGAAGATCGTCTGATCGGTGGTCGCGCGGTAATCGACGGCACCGAAACGCAGTCCGTCCTCCTTCTTCGCCAGGGTGTGGCTGAGCACGGTCACCTCCGCGCCGAGCGCAGCGGCGATCTTGACGCCGACGTGTCCGAGACCACCCATACCGATGATCGCGACCTTGGTGCCGGTACCCGCCTTCCACCGCTTCAGCGGTGAGTACAAGGTGATGCCCGCGCACAGCAACGGCGTCGCCGCGGCGGGATCGAGCCCGTCCGGCACGCTCAGCACGAAGTGTTCGGTGACGACGATGTGCGTCGAGTAGCCACCCTGGGTGATCTGGCCGTCGCGGTCGACGGAGTTGTACGTCGCGGTGACCCGGTTGACGCAGTGCTGCTCGAAGCCTGTGCTGCATGGTTCGCACTCACCGCACGAATCGACGAAGCATCCGACGCCGACCCGGTCGCCGACGTGGTGCTTCTCGACCTCGGAGCCGATGGCCGCGACGCGTCCGACGATCTCGTGACCGGGCACGATCGGGTACTTCGTACCGCCCCATTCGTTGCGGGCCACGTGGATGTCCGAGTGGCAGATGCCCGCGAATTCGATCTCGATCAGCACGTCACGCGGCCCCAGCGGGCGGCGTTCGATCGTCGTCTTGGTCAGTGGAGAATCCGCGGAGGTGGCGGTGTAGGCAGCAGCAGTGATGGTCGGAACAGCCGTGTCGGTCATATCTCTATGCCTACTCCCCCGTGAACGATCCCGCGCCCGCGGGCCCGGCGCGACGGTCGTTCCCGGCGTCAGGCCCGGGCTGCGTCGGCACGACGACGCAGCCTGCGCGCCGCAGCGACGAGGTTGCGCAGTGACGGCTCGAGCTGCCCGTTTCGGCGGGACTCGAGACCACCGTCCGGATTCGCCCACAGCCGGTCGAGGTCCACCGATTTCGCTGCTTCGGTCAGCAACTCGTCGAGTTCGTCGATGTCGGGGATTCGCGCCGAACGCGACTCGTAGACGCCCGGCCCGACGCCGTGTGTCAGGGCCCGATCCTTGATCGCTTCGAGTACCCACCCGATCGACCTGGTCGCGACGATCGCAGTGACGTCGGCATCGAGCCGTTCGATGGCGTCGACCACCGATTTCTGACCCGAGTACGTCAGGTGCGTGTGGATCTGGGTTCCTGGCTGGGCCCCGCCGGTCGCGAGGCGGAACGCGTCGACAGCCCAGTCCAGGTACTCGGCGCGCCCGTCCTGCCGCAGCGGCAGTAGTTCACGGATCGCCGGTTCGTCGACCTGGATGATTGCGATACCCGCCTTCTCCAGGTCCTTGATCTCGTCTCGGATCGCGAGTGCCACTTGGTCGGCGGTCTCGTGCCGCGGCTGATCCGCGCGCACGTAGGAACGCGCCAGCATGGTGACGGGTCCGGTGAGCATTCCCTTGACCGGCCTGTCGGTGAGCGACTGCGCGAACGCGGTCCACTCGACCGTCATCGGCTTCGGCCGCACGATGTCGCCGTACAGGACAGGCGGACGTGTGCAGCGCGAGCCGTAGGCCTGCACCCAACCGAAGTGTGTGGTGGCGAAGCCCTCCAGCAGTTCGGCGAAGTACTGCACCATGTCGTTGCGTTCGTGTTCGCCATGCACGAGGACATCGAGGCCGATGTCCTCCTGCAGCCGGATCGTCGACTCGATCTCGGCCTCGATGAGCGTGATGTACTCCTCGTGCGACAGTCGTCCCCGCTCGAGTTCGTGCCGGGCCTTGCGCGCCTCGGCGGACCGAGGGAACGAACCGAGGGTCGTAGCGGGAACGGGTGGCAATTTCAGCCGCTTCTGCTGAGCGGCGCGGCGCTCCTCGTAGGGGACGCGGACACGATGCTCGGCGGTGAGTGCGTTGAGGCGCGCACGCACGGTGTGCTTCTGCTTGAAATGCACCGACACGGGCGGCCGGCGCCACTTCTCCTCGGCCCCGGTGGTGAGCGCCTTCGCGAGAGAGACCACCTCGCCGACCTTCTGCTTCGCGAACGCGAGCCGTTCGGCGACGTCACCGGGGATGTCGTATTCGATGAGCAGGTCGTACGGCACGTGAAGCAACGAGGAGGACGTGGAGACGACGAGATCGGGCGCGACCTCGTCGAGCGACTGGAGGTATTCGAGGGTGCGGCGCCGGTCGACCTTCCACACGTTGCGGCCGTCGACGACGCCGGCGTAGATCCGCTTGCGCTTCAGGCCGGGCACGGCAGCGAGTTCCTCGGGAGTCATCCGGCCGTTGACGAGATCCAGACCGAGTGCCTCGACCTTCGACGACGCCAGAATCGGCAGCGCTTCACCGAAATGGCCGTACGGTCCGGTCACGAGGAGGCGGGGCCGCAGCGGTGCATGCGACAGCACTTCGTACGCGCGCTTCAGGGCCGCGAGTTCGTCGGCGCTGCGGTCTTCGGTGAACGACGGCTCGTCGAGTTGCACGCACGTGGCACCGCGCTTCGCGAGCTGCTCGAAGAAATATTCGTACTGCTCGAGCAGCGGATCGAGCAGATCGAGTGTCGAGAACCCGTTCCGCGGGGAGGTCGGCGCGACCGTCGAGAGCAGCAGCAGCGACACGGGCCCCAGCACGACGGGCCGAAGTTCGATGCCCTCGGCCATAGCTCGATCGAATTCGCCGAGCAGCGCGGCCGAGTTCAGCCCGAAGCGGGTGTGCTCGTCGAGTTCGGGCTGACGGTAGTGGTAGTTGCTGCCGAACCAGCGGACGAGTTCGAGGGGCGGGAAGTCTGCGCGACCCCGGCACAGCGTGAAGTAGAAGTCGAGTGGGTCGAGTTCGTCGGCGAGCGGGCGGAACCGCTCCGGGATCGCGCCGAACAGGAGTGCAGTGTCGAGTACGTGGTCGTAGAAAGAGAATGTGTTGCCGGGGACCTGCGTCAACCCCGTGGCGGACAGCTCCCGCCACATGTTCTCCTGCAGTTCACGACCGACCGCGATGATCTCGTCGCGTGTACCGTCGCCGTGCCAGTAGGAGTCGAGAGCACGCGTGAGTTCGCGGCGAGGTCCGATGCGCGGATAACCGAGGACGCTCGAACCGTGGCCTGCCATGTCGGAATCGACCTCTCCCTCGTGCACATCGCGGTGGGCGCTGCCCGACTAGCCGGCTTTCTTGGTCGCACGACCGTTGTCGGCGTATTCGTAGAAGCCGGCTCCCGACTTCTTGCCGACCAGTCCGGCCTCGACCATACGGAGCAGCAGTGGGGGCGCCGAGTACAGCGGCTCCTTGAACTCGTCGTACATGGAGTCCGCGATCGACTTGACGGTGTCGAGCCCGACGAGATCGGTCAGCGCGAGCGGACCCATCGGATGGGCGCACCCGAGCACCATCGCCTTGTCGACGTCCTCCTTGGTGGCAAAACCGGATTCGACCATCCGCACCGCCGACAGAAGATAGGGCACGAGCAGTGCGTTCGCGATGAACCCAGCTCGATCGGACGATCGGACGACCTGCTTGCCGAGGATGTCGCCGGCGAAGGCCTCCGCGCGTTCCGACACCGCGCGGCTGGTCTTGAGGGTGGTCACGACCTCGACCAGAGGGAGTACCGGTACCGGATTGAAGAAGTGCATGCCGATGACGCGGTCGGGTGATGAGGTGGCGATACCGAGCTTCATGATCGGGATCGACGACGTGTTGGAGGCGAGTACCGCATCAGGATCGGTGACGACCTTGTCCAGCTCCGCGAAGATCTCCGCCTTGACCTTCTCGTCCTCCACGACGGCTTCCACGACGAGCTGTCGATCGGCGAAGTCCTCGAGATCGGAGGTGAAGCGCAGCCGCCATGCGGCCTGTTCACGCTCGCGTTCGGTGATCTTCCCGGTACTCACTCCGCGGTCGAGCGACCGGAGGATCCGTGCGCGTCCGGCTGCCGCGAGTTCGCGGGTCTGCTCGAACACCAGGACGTCGACATGAGCGCGCGCACACACCTCGGCGATACCCGAGCCCATGGTGCCGGCGCCGAGCACACCGACGCGTTGAATCTTGTCGCTGGTCACTCGAATCTCCTCAACCTGCCTGTGCTCGGTGACAACGGATGTAGGCGAGTACATGGGTAACTCACCGGGCACGCCCATTAGCCCCCGGATTCCGGACAGGCGGCCCGCAACGCGAGGTGCGGGCCGCCTGAATGGTGCGCTGAAACCGCGGAGAGGCGGTACAGTCCAGCTCCTAGTGGAACTGGCCTTCCTCGGTGGAGCCCTTCAGGGCAGCCGTGGAGGTGTTCGGGTCGACCGTGGTGGCGATGCGGTCGAAGTAGCCTGCGCCGACCTCACGCTGGTGCTTGATCGCGGTGAAGCCGCGCTCCTCTGCAGCCTTGAACTCGCGCTCCTGCAGGTCGACGAAGGCGGTCATGCCCTCGCGGGCGTAGCCGTGAGCCAGGTCGAACATGCCGTAGTTGAGCGAGTGGAAGCCGGCGAGGGTGATGAACTGGAACTTGAAGCCCATCGCGCCGAGCTCCTTCTGGAACTTCGCGATGGTCGCGTCGTCCAGGTGAGCCTTCCAGTTGAAGGACGGCGAGCAGTTGTAGGCCAGCAGCTGGTCGGGGAACTCGCTGCGGACTGCCTCGGCGAACTTCTTGGCGACCTCGAGATCCGGCACTCCGGTCTCCATCCAGATGAGGTCGGAGTACGGGGCGTAGGCCTTGGCGCGAGCGATGCAGGGCTCGATGCCGTTCTTGACGCCGTAGAATCCCTCGGCCGTGCGGGTGCCGTCGAGGAATTCGCGGTCGCGCTCGTCGACGTCGGACGTGATGAGCGTCGCGGCCTCGGCGTCGGTGCGGGCGATGACGACCGTCGGGACGTCGGCGACGTCGGCCGCGAGGCGAGCCGAGGTCAGGGTGCGGATGTGCTGCTGGGTCGGGATGAGCACCTTGCCACCGAGGTGGCCGCACTTCTTCTCCGACGCGAGCTGGTCCTCCCAGTGCGAACCGGCAACGCCGGACGCGATCATGGCCTTCTGCAGCTCGTAGACGTTGAGGGCGCCGCCGAAGCCGGCTTCACCGTCGGCGACGATCGGAGCGAGCCAGTTGTCGACGGAGGTGTCGCCCTCGACCTTGGCGATCTCGTCGGCGCGCAGCAGCGCGTTGTTGATGCGGCGAACGACCTGCGGAACCGAGTTCGCCGGGTACAGCGACTGGTCCGGGTAGGTGTGGCCGGACAGGTTGGCGTCGCCGGCGACCTGCCAACCGGACAGGTAGATGGCCTTCAGGCCGGCGCGGACCTGCTGAACGGCCTGGTTGCCGGTGAGGGCGCCCAGCGAGTTGATGTAATCCTCGTTGTTCACGAGATCCCACAGGATCTCCGAACCACGACGAGCGAGGGTGGCTTCCTCGACGACGGAGCCCTGCAGCTGGGCGACCTGCTCGGCCGTGTAGCTGCGGGTGATTCCCTTCCAGCGGGGGTTGGTGTCCCAGTCCTTCTGGATTTCTTCAGCGGTCCTCGGGGTGCCGGTGGTCGACATCAAAGCTCCACTCTCTAGATCTACTCCGCTCGGCGTCAGCAGTACGGCTGTACTACTTCACATCCTTTGCGGACCATTCGGATGTACAAGACGACAATGACACAACTCAAAATCCACCGCTACCTGTTGCTAATGCCAATCTCGGCAATTTTCGCGCCCCACTCTGCAAAGATTGCTAATCAATGGTGAGACCAACGACCGCGCAGCGAGCGAGGCAAGTTACCCGTCGGTAGTATTGACCTCGACTTTTGCGGTATCGCGGATCACCGACAGTGCGATACGGCATCTCGTCACGGCCACCCGCTCGGCCGACCCTCGCGGAATTTGTGATGTGACCGCCTTCACAGGATTTGGTTGCGTACACACGCCACGTAAATGACCTTGAAAACACCGGGCGGTCGTACGATGTGCCGCACGACCGGATCGGGGCCGGTCGCGCAGTGCTGCGCGGCGCCTGCTTCGGTTGCCATCCGCACAACCGAGGAGCAGTCATCCTTTCACCCACGTCGCGACCGATCATCGAGATGACCCTGCCCGTGGTTGGGGCACACATCGGCGTGATCTCCGAGGTGTTCTATCAGAAGCTGTTCGCCGCGGTCCCCTCATTGCGCACCAACCTGTTCAACAGGTCGAATCAAGCGAACCGCACACAGCAGCAGGCACTTGCGAGCTCCGTCGCGTCCTTCGCCACACTGCTCGTCACCCGGGAGCCCAGCGATATCGACGCGATCATGGCCAGGATCGCCGCCAAGCACGCGTCCTTGGGCGTAACGGCCGACCTCTACGAGGTCGTGCGCACCCATCTGTTCGCCGCGATCGTAGAAGTTCTCGGCGACGCCGTCACTCCCCAGGTGGCAGGCGCGTGGAACGAGGTCTACACCCTCATGGCCAATTCCCTGGCCGAACAGGAATCGCAGCTGTACCAGGATGCGGGCGTGACCGACGGCCGGGTGTGGAGACAGGCTCTCGTTGCCGCGCGCGAGTACGACGGCTCCCACTCCGCGACCCTGTTCCTGCGGCCCCTCGACGGCAAACCGTTCCGCAACCACCGCCCGGGCCAGTACACCTCGGTCCGCATTCGCTTCGCCGACGGCACCGAACAGATCCGCCAGTACACGGTGACCCACGGCCGCCAGTCCGGCGAGTGGGCGCTGTCGATCAGACGGGTGCGAGGTGGACTCGTGTCGTCGATTCTCGTGGACAAGGTCGAAGACGGCGACCAGCTCGCCGTCTCCCACCCGTTCGGCGGCGTCGTGATCGACAACGACGACGCACCGTTGCTCCTGATCTCCGCTGGAATCGGGGTCACCAACACCATGGCGACCCTCCAACACCTGGCCACATACAATCCCGGACGCGAGATGACGATCGTGCACGTGGAGAAGTCCGCCTACGAGCATGCGCGGCGCATCGAGTTCAGCACGCTCGTGAAGGCACTGCCCAACGCCGAGCTCTTCCTGCGCTACACCGACTACGACGGCATGCACGACGACGGCCGCAACCCGCTGACCCGAGTCCCGCTGCCCACCGACGCGCATACCTACGTGTGCGGTCCGGTCGAGTTCATGCGGTCGATCCGTCTCGAACTGATCTCCGCAGGCCTGTCGCCGGCATCTATCCATTTCGAAGCGTTCGCTCCCGGCTCATGGCTGGGGTTGGAGAGCGAGCAGACACCCATTCCTTAACAAGCTGCGAACCCTACGTTGCAAAGCTGGAAGGAGCGTCTTACGCTGGGCGAATGGCCAAGACCTACGTCGGCGCCCGCCTGCGCCAGCTACGGACCGAGCGTGGACTCAGCCAAGCCGCACTCGCCAAGACACTCGAGATTTCCGCGAGCTATCTCAATCAGATCGAACACGACGTCCGGCCCCTGACCGTGCCGGTGCTGCTGCGGATCAGCGAAGTGTTCGGCGTCGACACGACGTTCTTCTCCTCCGAGGACGACACCCGTCTGATCGCCGAGATGCGTGAGGTCGCGCTCGACCAGGAGATGGGCATCGAATCCGACGCCCAGGAGATCGCCGAAATGGTCGCGGCGCACCCCGGTCTGGCGCGCGCGATGGTCAACATGCACCGCCGTTTCCGCAACACCACCGCACAGCTCGCCGCCGCAACCGAGGACCGTTACAGCGATGGCAGTGGAAGTGGCGCGATCACCATGCCGCACGAGGAAGTCCGCGACTACTTCTACCAGCGGCAGAACTATCTCCACGAACTCGACACCGCCGCCGAGGAGCTCGCCAACCGGATCCGATTCCACCGGGGCGATGTGGGTGGCGAGATCGCCAAACGCATGGCCGCGGTCCACGACGTGCAGGTCGTCAAACGCATCGACCTCGGCGAGAACGTCCTGCACCGCTACGACCCCGAGACCCGGGTGCTCGAGATCGCGCCGCAGCTGTCCGGAGGACAGCAGGTGTTCAAGCTCTCCACCGAACTCGCCTACCTCGAGTGCGGCGAACTCATCGACAAGCTCGTCGACGACGGCGGATTCACCAGCGACTCGTCGCGCGCGCTCGCACGCCTCGGACTCGCGAACTATTTCGCAGCAGCGCTGATCCTCCCCTATTCGCAGTTCCACGAGATCGCCGAGGACTTCCGCTACGACATCGAGCGTCTCTCCGCGTTCTACGGTCAGAGTTACGAAACGGTCGCGCATCGCCTCTCGACGCTGCAACGTCCGAAACTGCGCGGTGTACCGTTCTCGTTCGTCCGCGTCGATCGGGCGGGCAACATGTCCAAACGGCAATCAGCCACCGGCTTCCATTTCTCGACCAGCGGAGGCACCTGCCCGCTGTGGAACGTGTACGAGACGTTCGCATACCCGGGCAAGATCATGACGCAGATCGCGCAGATGCCGGACGGCCGTCGCTACCTGTGGGTCGCGCGCACCGTCGAACGCCGCGCCGCCCGCTTCGGGCAGCCGTCGAAGACTTTCGCGATCGGCCTCGGGTGTGAACTCCGCCATGCGCACCGCCTCGTCTACGCCGAAGGCCTCGAACTCGACGAGTCGAACCCCGGCACTCCGATCGGCTCCGGCTGCCGAGTGTGCGAGCGGATGAACTGCCCACAGCGCGCCTTCCCTCCCCTCGGGAAGGACATCGACATCAACGAACACCGCAGCTCCGTCTCGCCGTACCTCGTGCGCTGAGTATCCTCTACCCACATGGCACGCACCCCCGACGCACTGGGCGACAAGGCCCTCCAGTTCCTGTCCGAGTACCACCTCGGAACCCTCACGACGTTGCGCAAGGACGGGACGCCTCACGTCGTCGCGGTCGGGTTCACGTGGGATCCGACGGCCGGCCTCGCCCGGGTCATCACCTTCGAAGGTTCGCAGAAGACGCTCAACGCCGAACGCTGCGGATATGCCTCCGTCAGCCACGTCGACGGCGGGCGGTGGCTGACGTTGGAAGGCCCGGCACGGGTCGCACGCGACAGTGAGTCCGTCGCCGAGGGCGAACGTCTCTACGCCGCGCGCTATCGCGAGCCCCGCCCGAACCCCCGGCGCGTCGTCATCGAGATCGCAGTCGAGCGGGTCATGGGTTCCGTACTCGACCCCGCCTGACCCTTCCCGCGCGGAAATTTGTTATCCGCGACTGCGATCGTGGCAGCGGAAAGCAGAAATGATCGCGACTGGCTTCGGGCTCGAGCGGCGTCCGTCGAGCTGCGGATAGCCGATCTCCGCGCGAGAAGGGTGTGAGCACGACGTAACAACGACGTCATCAACTTCACGGAACGGTCACCGGGAGACACTCCGGCGCAATAACTCCGGCCTATCGTATGGATCCACGGATACAGCGCTGTATACGCCGCCCGGTCCCCTTCCACGAAGGACACCCCATGACAGTTGCCCGATCCAAGTTCGCCACGAGCGCCGCAGCGCTGGTCGCTGTCGGACTCACACTCACCGCGTGCGGAAGCAAGGCCGGTGACACCTCCGACAGAGATGCATCCGCCTCTGCGTCGGCGTCGTGCGTCGACACCGCAGGCGACAGCATCAAGGTCGGCTCCTTGAACTCGCTGTCCGGCACCATGGCGATCTCCGAGGTCACCGTGCGTGATTCGATCGCCCTGGCCGTCGAGCAGATCAATGCCGACGGTGGGGTACTCGGCAAGCAGATCCGGATCGTCGCGGAAGACGGCGCCTCCGAGCCCACCGTGTTTGCGGAGAAGGCGGAGAAGCTCATCAGCTCCGACTGTGTCGCAGCAGTGTTCGGCGGATGGACGTCGTCGAGCCGTAAGGCCATGCTGCCGGTGTTCGAAGACCGGAATTCGCTGCTGTACTACCCCGTCCAGTACGAAGGCCTCGAGTCGTCGTCGAACATCTTCTACACCGGGGCGACAACCAACCAACAGATCGTCCCCGCACTCGACTACCTGAAGGAGCAGGGCGTGAAGTCCCTGTACCTCGTGGGCAGCGACTACGTGTTCCCGCAGACCGCGAACCGGATCATCCGCGCCTACGCCGATGCGAACGGCATCGAGATCAAGGGTGAGGACTACACCCCGCTCGGCTCGACCGACTTCTCCACCATCGTCAACAAGGTTCGCACCGCCGACGCCGATGCCGTATTCAACACGCTCAACGGCGATTCCAACGTCGCGTTCTTCCGCGAGTACACGAACGCCGGCATCACGGCCGCCGACATGCCCGTCGTGTCGGTCTCGATCGCCGAAGAAGAGGTCGTGGGTATCGGCGCGCAGAACATCGAGGGCCAGCTCACCGCCTGGAACTACTACCAGACCGTCGATTCACCCGAGAACACCTCGTTCGTCGAGGAATACAAGGCGAAGTACGGTGACGCGAAACCGACGTCCGACCCCATGGAAGCCGCCTACACCTCGGTATTCCTGTGGAAGAACACCGTTGAGAAGGCCGGATCGTTCGATGTCGCGGCGATTCAGGAAGCGGCCGACGGGGTGAGTTTCGAAGCACCCGAAGGCACCGTCACGATCGACGGCGACAACCACCACATCACCAAGACCGCCCGCATCGGTGAGATCCGCGGCGACGGCTTGATCTACACGATCTGGGAGTCCGACGGACCGGTCGATCCCGATCCGTACCTCGAGACCTACGACTGGGCCGCGTCCCTCTCCGGGAACTGACCGGTACCACCGTCGACGAGGAGTACCGACATGGATATTGTTGCAGGACAGTTGTTCACAGGATTGAGTATCGGTTCGATCCTACTGCTGGCAGCACTGGGGCTGTCGCTGACGTTCGGTCAGATGGGCGTCATCAACATGGCCCACGGCGAATTCATCATGGCCGGTAGTTACACCGCTTTCGTGGTGCAACAGGTGATCTCGTCCGCCGGCGTCTCACTGTTCGTGTCTCTCCTCGCCGGTTTCCTCGTCGGCGGTGCACTCGGTGTCCTTCTGGAGGTCACCCTCATCAGGCGGATGTACCACCGCCCCCTGGACACGCTGCTCGTCACATTCGGCGTCGGCCTGCTCCTCCAGCAGCTCGCCCGCGACATCTTCGGCGCACCGGCCGTCAACGTCGTTGCACCGGAGTGGCTTTCCGGCGGCGTCGAGATCCTCGGAGCGGTGGTCCCGAAAACCCGCCTGTTCATCCTCGTACTCGCCACCGTGTGCGTGATCGCCCTGATCACTGCGATGAAGTACACACCGATGGGACGACGGATCCGCGCGGTCGTGCAGAACCGCGATCTCGCGGAGACGGTGGGGATCTCGTCCCGCCGCACCGACCTGACCACCTTCTTCCTCGGCTCCGGGCTCGCGGGCCTCGCCGGGGTAGCACTGACGCTCATCGGGTCGACGAGCCCGACGATCGGGTCTGCCTATCTGATCGACGCGTTCCTCGTCGTCGTCATCGGCGGTCTCGGCCGTATCGAAGGTGCCGTCATCGCCGCAATCGCCCTCGGTCTGCTCAACTCGTTCATCGAATACTCGACCACCGCCTCGATCGCGAAGGTGATCGTGTTCGTACTCATCGTGATCTTCCTCCAGGCCCGCCCGCAGGGCCTGTTCGCGGTCAAGACAAGGAGCCTGGTCTGATGTTGATGACCTTCCACGCCCGCGACCTCACCCGACCCGGACCCTTGCGCACAGCCGCCGGATTCGCTCTCGCCGCACTGATGCTGTTCGGCGTCGCTCCCGCAGTACTGTCCGACTTCCGGCTCGGACTGCTCGGCAAGTTCCTGTGCTTCGCGATCGTGGCCGTGGGCATCGGACTCGCGTGGGGCCGCGGCGGCATGCTCACCCTCGGACAGGGCGTGTTCTTCGGTCTCGGCGCCTACATCATGGCGATGCATCTGAAGATGGCCGACGCCGAACTCCGCGGCGACACCGTCCCCGACTTCATGCAGATCGCAGGCATCCGCGAACTACCCGCATACTGGGTGCCGTTCTCCTCGCCGCTGGTGACCATCCTTGCGATCGCGTTGCTCCCGGCCTTCGTCGCCCTGGTGCTGGGTCTCGGCGTCTTCAAGCGTCGCGTCAAGGGTGCCTACTTCGCGATCCTGTCGCAGGCCCTCGCCGCAGCCTTCGCCATCCTGCTCATCGGGCAGCAGTCCACCGGAGGATCCAACGGTCTCAATCGTTTCCGGAGTTTCTTCGGGTTCGACCTGTCGGATTCCGTCAACAAGCGGATGCTGTTCTTCATCGTTGCCGCGATCCTGCTGCTCGTCGTCGCCGCGACCCGCCAGCTCATGCAGTCTCGCTACGGCGAACTGCTCGTTGCCGTCCGCGACCAGGAGGAACGCGTCCGGTTTCTCGGATACGACCCCGCCAACATCAAAGTGGTGGCCTACACCGTCGCCGCGTTCTTCGCCGGCATCGCAGGTGCGATGTTCGTGCCCATCGTCGGCATCATCTCCCCCGCAGACGTCGGAATCGTCCCCTCGATCGCGTTCCTCATCGGTGTCGCCATCGGCGGTCGCACCACCCTGCTCGGCCCCGTTCTCGGCGCGATCGGTGTCGCATGGGCCCAGACCACCCTGTCGGAGAGCTTCCCGTCCGCCTGGACGTATGCACAGGCCCTGTTGTTCATCGTCGTCATCGGTTTCTTCCCCGCGGGCATCGCCGGGCTCGCCAAGCTCCGCCGACGTCGCGCGAAGACGAATTCCACCGACGATCCGACGACGTCCTCGTCCGAACCAGAATTGGAGCCGGCCCGATGAGTGCACCCGAATACGGCGGCAACGCAGGTATGTCCGCCGAGTATCTCGAAATACGTGATCTGCGTGTCGAATTCGACGGGTTCACCGCCGTCGACGGCGTCGATCTGACACTGTTCCAGGGCGACCTGCGGTTCCTCATCGGCCCCAACGGTGCCGGCAAGACGACACTCGTCGACGCTGTCACCGGTCTCGTCCCCGCAACCGGATCGGTCACCAGATCCGGTGTCGAACTGCTCGGCAAGAAGACCCACAAGATCGCGCGTCTCGGCGTCGGCCGCACCTTCCAGACCGCGTCGGTGTTCGAGGAACTGTCGGTGCTGCAGAATCTCGACATCGCCGCCGGCGCCGGCCGCTCACCATGGCAGCTGCTCCGCCGACGCAAGGATGTACTCCCCGAGATCGAGCAGGCCCTCGAGACTATCGGTTTGACCGCGCACCGGGACACACCCGCGGGGATCCTCGCCCACGGCCAGAAGCAGTGGCTCGAGATCGGGATGCTGCTCGTGCAGAACGCCGACGTGCTGCTCCTCGACGAACCCGTCGCCGGCATGAGCGGCGATGAACGCGAAGAGACCGGGCACTTGCTCCGCCGGATCGGCGCGCAGCGCACCGTGGTGGTCGTCGAACACGACATGGACTTCATGCGCGCGTTCGCGACCTCGGTGACGGTGCTCGCCCGCGGCAAGGTCATCGCCGACGGCACCGTCGAGGAAGTACAGAACAATCCGCAGGTCCAGGAGGTCTACCTCGGGACCACCGCTGCAGTACAGGAGGCGTGAGATGCTCGAACTCGTCGATGTGCGCATCGCATACGGGCGCACCGAGATCATCCACGGTGTCTCCCTCGACGTACCCCGGGACGGTGTCGTCGCCGTGATGGGTCACAACGGCGCAGGCAAGACCACGCTTCTGCGTGCAGCGGTCGGATTGCTGCCCGTCACGGGAGGAAAGATCCTCTTCGACGGCGAGGACATCACCGGACTGCGCCCCGCCGCCCGTGTCGCACGCGGACTCGCCTATGTGCCGCAGGGCCAGCAGTCGTTCGGCCAGCTCACCTGCGCCGAGAACCTGCAGGTCGTCGCCGACGGACGCAAGAACGGCAAGAAGCTGATCGCCGACATGCTCGATCTCTTCCCCGCGCTCGTCCCCCTCCTCGACCGACGCGCCGGTCTGCTGTCCGGTGGTCAGCGACAACAACTCGCGATCGCGCGGGCACTCATCACCGAACCGCGCATGCTCATCCTCGACGAACCCACCGAAGGCATCCAGCCGTCCGTCGTCGCAGAGATCGAGAACACCATCGTCGAACTCAGCCGCTCCGGGGAACTCGGGGTGCTGCTCGTCGAACAGCACATCGGATTCGCCCTCGACAACGCCCTGCGCTATTACGTCGTCGAATCCGGCCGCGTCACCTCCACCGGCGACGGCGGCGCCGACGCAGCACACACCGTCCGCGAAGCCATGGCGATCTGATGCCGACCGGCACACACCGCGACCGGGTGTATCGGGCGTTGCGCGACGACCTGATGTCCGGCAGCCTCGCGGCCGACGAACGCCTCGGCGAGGAAAGACTCGCCGATCGCTACGCCGTGTCGCGCACACCGGTGCGGGAAGCATTGGCCAGGCTGGTCTCCGACGGCCTCGTGGAGCGTCGCACCAGTGGCCTGTTCCCGTATCGCCCGCGCTTCGACGACCTCGCCGACCTGTACGAACTGCGCATCACCCTCGAACTGCACGGGATTCGTCGCGCACTCGAAAACCCGACGATCCGTCACGATCCCGCCGTCCTCGGCCCGGAACTCGAACGCTGGTACCTGCTGCGCAGCAGCCCACCCGCCCCCGACGCCGGTTTCGTCGAGCTCGACGAGCAGTATCACCTGGCGGTACTCGCGTCGTCCGGCAACCGCGCGCTGCGCGACGCACTCGTCACAGTGAACGGCAAGGTCCGGCCGGTGCGAATGTTCGACTACCTGACTCCGGACCGCATGACAGCGACCATCGACGAGCACATCGCGGTCGCCGAACTGCTGCTCGACGGCAAACTCGACGACGCGCACCGGGTACTTCTCGGCCACATCGACACATCCCGGGACGTCGTGATCAGGCGCGCAGAGGAAGCCCGTGCAATGGCGCGCTTCGCGCAGGCGCTCCGTGACTGAGAGTAGGTGGGAATGACGGGCACGTGTCGCGCGTGACTGACGGCCGCCTCTCATGCACACTACGACCGTGACGCCACGAATCCGGCCCGGACGGCTGAAGGAACTCGGCCCGATCAACTGGGTTGTGTGGAAGGCCCTGTCGCGCGCCGCAGGCACACCCGACGCGCACCTGTTCAGCACACTCGGCCGATCGGGTCGCTTGTTCCGCGGTTGGCTGCACTACTCGGGCATGCTCATGCCGTTCGGCAAGCTGAGCAGATTCGAAGCCGAGATGGTCATTCTGCGTGTGGCCCACCTTCGCCGCTGCGACTACGAATTCGATCACCACACGCGTCTCGGCCGTCGCGCCGGGATCCACGACGAGATCCGCGAACGGATCGTCACCGGACCGTCGGCTGATGGCCTGAGCCGACGTCAGCGCGCGCTCCTGACCGCGGTCGACGAGCTGATCGGCACTCGCAACCTCACCGACGAGACGTGGACGGCGCTCGCGGAGTTCTTCGACGATCGACGCATGATCGAGTTCTGTCTCCTGGTCACGCAATACGACGGTCTCGCCACCACCATCGGTGTGCTTCGTCTCGACCGCGACTTCGGCAACGAATAACGCTCCTGTCTTCTTTCGATGTGCCGGCTTCTTTCGACGTGCCGGCCGCTTCCGGCATCGAGTACTCCCCCTGCACCAGCGGTGACAGCTCTTCCTAACCGACGCTTTACCGCAGGAAACCGGGACGAAACACCGGGCCCATAGCGTATACAGCAGTGTCCACAACGACGGATACAGCAGCGGCACATTCATTTCCGCGCTGTGCCTTGTGGCCGTTGTTCGCCCGCCCACTTCGAAGGAGCACGCCGTGGCATTCGGATTCGACACCCTTCTCGTCGCGAATCGCGGTGAAATCGCGTGCCGCATCATGCGCACCGCGCATCTGATGGGATTGAAGACCGTGGCGGTGTATTCGGATGCCGATGCGTCCGCTGCACATGTCGAAGCGGCAGACATGGCCGTGCGTCTCGGTCCGGCGCCCGCCGCAGAGTCGTATCTTCGCGCCGACCTCGTGATCGAGGCGGCACTCACCTCCGGAGCAGGCGCAATTCACCCCGGTTACGGATTCCTCTCCGAGAACACCGAGTTCGCGGTCGCGTGTGAAGCCGCCGGGATCGCGTTCGTCGGCCCGACCGCTGACCAGTTGCGTGTATTCGGCGACAAGCACACAGCACGTGAGGCAGCACGCGCCGTGGGGGTCCCCCTCGTTGCCGGAAGCGGCCTGCTCGGTTCTGTCGACGAGGCTCTCGCCGCAGCGGACGACATCGGATACCCGGTGATGCTCAAAGCCGTCGGCGGCGGCGGTGGTATCGGCATGCAGGCCTGTCACGGCCCCGACGACCTGCGCGAGGCGTACGACAGGGTTCTGCGGCTCGCGTCGGCGAACTTCTCGTCGTCGGGTGTCTTCCTCGAACGGTTCATCGCCCACGCCCGCCACGTCGAAGTCCAGGTGTTCGGCGACGGTCTGGGCCGCACCGTCAGCCTCGGCACGCGTGATTGCTCGCTGCAGCGACGCAACCAGAAGGTCGTCGAGGAGGCCCCCGCACCGAACCTGCCCGACGAGATCGTCGAGCAGATGCTCTCGTCGTCGCGGGCTCTCGCGTCGTCGGTGCAGTACCGCTCGGCAGGCACCGTCGAGTTCGTGTACGACACCTCGCGCGGCGAGGTGTCGTTTCTCGAGATGAACACTCGTCTGCAGGTGGAGCATCCGGTCACCGAAGAGGTGACCGGCGTGGACCTCGTCGAATGGATGCTGCGTCTCGCCGGCGGTGAGACCACCTTGCTCGACGCGGTGCCCGATTCGGGACCCGAGATCACCGGCCACGCCGTGGAGGCCCGCGTGTACGCGGAGGATCCCGGCCGGGACTACCGGCCCAGTTCCGGCCTGCTCACACACGTCGAGTTCCCCGCCCACACCCGCATCGAGACGTGGGTCGACACCGGCACCGAGATCAGCTCGTTCTACGACCCGATGATCGCGAAGGTGATCGTGCGCGGCGAATCCCGCCGCACCGCGTTCGCAGGGCTGGCAGAGGCGCTCGACGACACCGATATCTACGGGGTCCAGACGAACCTGGCTCTGCTGCAGACGATCTGCGCGGATCCGTCCGTCCTGTCCGCCGAGCACACCACCGCCACCCTCGCCGGCATCCCCGGCACCCGCCGACGTATCGACGTCCTGCGCGCAGGCACCATGACCACCATCCAGGATTTCCCGGGCCGAACGGGGTTGTGGAAAGTCGGAATTCCCCCGTCCGGGCCGATGGACGATCTGTCGCTGCGCACTGCGAACATCGCGGTCGGCAACGCCGAAGGCACCGCCGCGATCGAATGTACGCTCCAGGGACCACGATTGAGCTTCTCCGATTCCACGGTCGTGTGCGTCACCGGAGCACCCACGAACATCACGCTCGACGGCGAGCCCATATCGATGTGGGAGCCCATCGAGGTGCCCGCCGGCGGGGAGCTCGACATCGGAACTCCGGCCGACGTGGGGCTGCGCACCTACGTGGCGGTACGCGGCGGACTCGACGTGCCACTCTTTCACGGCAGCGCATCCACGTTCACGCTCGGCGGTTTCGGCGGGCTCACGGGCGCGGCGATCGCTACCGGCGATGTCCTCGGCCTCGCCGACGCCGACGCCGACACCGACCCGGCCCCCGTACCCGACGATCAGCGACCCGAATTCGGTCATACCTGGCATCTCGCGGTGACCGAGGGCCCGCAGCCCGCACCCGCCTATTTCACTCCCGAGGACATGGCGCAGTTCTACGACGAGACGTGGACCGTGCAGACCCACGCCAACCGCACCGGTATCCGGTTGGACGGCCCCAAGCCGACGTGGTCGCGCACCGACGGCGGCGACGCCGGGCTGCACCCGTCGAACCTGCACGACAACCCGTACAGCGTCGGGGCCCTCAACGTCTCCGGCGACACACCGATCCTCCTGGGCCCCGACGGCCCGAGCCTCGGCGGTTTCGCGTGCCCACTGACCGTGGTGTCGGGACATCGCTGGAAGCTCGGCCAGATCCGCCCAGGCGACTCCATTCGGTTCGTGCCTGTCTCCGACGAGGACGCCGTCGCCCTCCGCCACGGTGCGATCCGCGCCGTCGATGTGCCACCGATCGCTGCGCGTACGACGCTGGACGGCGGGCGCCTCGGCCACTTCGCAACGATGCTCGACCGACCCGAGGTGGCGTACCTGCGCGGCGGCGACGACAACATCCTTGTCGAGTACGGCGAGATGACCCTCGACCTCGGCCTGCGGATGCGCGTCCATGCCTTGTCCGAAGCACTGGCCGCGACGCACGTGCCCGGCATCATCGACGTCACCCCGGGTGTACGGTCGCTGCACCTCCACTTCGACCCCGACATCCTCCCCCAGTACCGGCTGCTCGGTGTGCTCCAGGATCTCGAAGTCGAACTGCCCGCGACCCACGATCTGGTGGTGCCCAGCCGCACGGTCCGGCTCCCGCTCTCGTTCGACGACCCGTCGATCTCCGAGGCACTGTCGCGGTATCGCAGCGGGGTGCGCGACGAAGCCCCGTGGCTTCCGTCCAACATCGAATTCATCCGTCGCATCAACGGTCTCGACTCCGTGGACGAGGTCCGCGACACCGTGTTCGATGCCGAATATCTCGTCCTCGGCCTCGGCGACGTGTATCTCGGTGCGCCTCTTGCTGTTCCGCTCGATCCGCGTCATCGACTCGTGACCACCAAGTACAACCCGGCCCGGACGTGGACACCGTCGGATGCCGTGGGTATCGGCGGTAAGTACCTCTGCGTCTACGGGATGGAATCGCCCGGCGGCTACCAACTGGTCGGTCGCACAGTGCCGATCTGGTCCGGTTACCGGCAGACCGGACCGTTCGAGGACGGTAAGCCCTGGCTGTTCCGATTCTTCGACCGCATCGTGTGGGAGCCCGTCTCCCCCGAACAACTACTCGAGTACCGGGCCGCGTCGAAGGCCGGGCGGTTCGACGCCGACATCGCGGAGGGAACATTCGCTCTCGCAGACCATCTCCGGTTCCTGGAGAACAACGCCGAGTCCATCGCCGAGTTCGACGCGAAGCAGTCCGCCGCCTTCGAGATCGAGAAGAAGGCGTGGCACGACTCCGGCGAGTTCGACCGCGTCGAGGCCGCACCTGTCGAGGTCTCCACCACAGCCGACCCACTGGCCGGGATGCCGGACGGTTCCACCGTCGTCGAGGCGTCTCTCGTCGGTAACGTGTGGCGCGTCGAGGTGACCGCAGGGCAGTTCGTCGACGCCGACACCACTGCCGTGATCCTCGAGGCGATGAAACTCGAAATGCCGGTCCGCAGCGAACGGGCCGGAACAGTCCTGAAGGTGCTCGTCGCTCCGGGCGCGAAGGTAGCGCCGGGCACCCCCCTTCTCGTGATCGGACCTGTCGAATGACCACCGATGTCGTCACTTCCACCGCGACCGCGACCGACCGCGCACGACGTGCACTGAGCCGTATCGAGGAGGTCGACCGCCCCGAGGTGTGGATCACGTTGCGCGACGCGACCGACATCCTCGCCGACGCCGCCGCCGTCGACGCACGTGTCGCGGCGGGCGAGACGCTTCCGCTCGCGGGGTTCGTGGTCGCGGTCAAGGACAACGTGGATGTAGCCGGCTTGCCGACCACCGCGGGCTGCCCCGAGTTCGCATACACACCCCAGACGACGGCGTCGGGGGTCTCCCGCCTGATCGACGCGGGAGCGGTGGTTCTCGGGAAAACCAATCTCGACCAGTTCGCGACCGGTCTCGTGGGAACCCGCAGTCCGTACGGCGCCGTGCGCTGCGCGTGGGATCCCGAACGGATCTCCGGCGGATCGAGTTCGGGTTCCGCCGCTGCCGTCGGCCTCGGTATCGCCGACATCGGAATCGGCACCGACACAGCAGGATCCGGTCGCGTCCCCGCCGCTCTGCACGGCATCGTCGGCATCAAGGCCACGCTCGGGGTGATTCCTACGCACGGAGTGGTGCCCGCGTGCGTCGACTACGACTGCCTCACCGTGCTCGCGGAGTCTCTCGACCTCGCAACGAAGGCTGCTGCGGTGATGGCGGCACCGGACGAACGCGATCCGCGCAGTCGCACATGGCCCACCGACGTACGACTCGCCGCTCCCGCACAGATCCGGCTCGCCGTGCCTCGACCGGAGGATCTCACCGCGCTGTGCGCCGAGTACCGCGACGCATTCGATGCGACCGTGGCCGAAGCCCGCCGGTCGGGCATCGGGATCACCGAGGTCGACATCTCCCCGCTCCTCGACGCCGCAACCCTGTTGTACGACGGGGCGCTGGTCGCCGAACGCTACGCGGCCGTCGGCACATTCCTCGACACCGAGCGGGCAGGCGCAGATCCCACCGTCGCAGCGATCGTCGCGTCGGCACAGAAACCGGCTGCGCACGAACTCGTGACCGACCTCGATTCTCTGGTCCACACGCGGGCATACGCGCGCGCGGTGCTCGAGGGCTTCGACGGTCTCCTGCTACCCACCACCACGGAGCATCCGACAATCGCTGCGGTGCAGGCCGACCCGGTGGAAATCAACCGCAGGATGGGTACCTACACCAATTTCTGCAATCTGCTCGACATGGCTGCGGTCGCGGTGCCTGGTGTGCCCACGCCGGAGGGGCATCCGTTCGGTGTGATGGCGGTCGTGCCCGCGTTCGACGATCAGGTGGCCGTGGACATCGCGGCGCGTCTCACCGGTGTCGAGGCACCACGGTTCGTCGACTCCGGCGTCGAGCTCGCGGTGTTCGGAGCACACCTGCTGGGCCAGCCGTTGCATTTCCAGCTCGAGGACCTCGGTGCCCGCTTCTCCGAGCAGGTGTATACCTCTGACGCGTACCGGCTGATGGCACTGAACACCACACCACCCAAGCCGGGCCTGGTGCGGCACCGCCCAGGCGAGGGCGCGTCGATCGTCGGCGAATTGTTCCGTGTATCCGAAGCCGGTCTCGGCCGGTTCCTCGCGGCTCTGCCCGCCCCGATGACACTGACGAGCGTCGAACTGGCGGACGGCCGCTGGGTGGTCGGATTCGGGTGCACCCAGGATGCATCCGCGGACGGCGCGGACATCACCGAGTTCGGCGGCTGGGTGGAGTACCTGCGAATGGCCTGAGCGCACTCGCCGTTGCCAGGGCACACGGGTGCCCTGGTGACGGTGGCTGGAGATGTTCGGTGGGTCAGGCGACCAGGTCCGGTCGGTTTCCCGGGATCGGTGTCCGGAACAGATCGACACTCGCGGGTGGAATGAACTGCGGCCGCCGCTCTTCCGTGATTTCCACGTGCCAGTCTGTGTGGTGCATCAACCTGTGGTGATGTCCGCATAACATCACCAGATTGTCGAGGTCGGTGTCGCCGCCGTCGACCCAATGATGAATATGGTGCGCAGCCGCCCACGCGGGCGGTGTCGAACACCCGGGGAAGGCGCATCCGCCGTCTCGGACCGCTAGCGCGCGTCGCTGCTCCCTGCTTGCGGTGCGGCGGGTCTGCCCGTGTGCGAGCGGTACGCCGTGTTCGTCGAGCAGGATCCGGGTGACCTGACAATCGCAGGCGAGTATCCGGGCGGCGTCGATCGACAATGGGCCCGCCCAGGGCTCGGTCGCATACCCGTGCTCGGGACTGTTCGTGAACAGTTCTTTCACCGCAGTGTTCGTCGTCAGATCTTTGATGGAGGCGGTGACCGTGACGTGCGGCTTCACCCCGCCCTCGACCGGGACGAGGCCGGCGGCTTCGACGAACTGCAACAGTTGATCGAACGCATCGGCGGTGCGTTTCGACGCCGGCCGATCGTCTTTGACACCGTTGACTTCAGGCCTCGGCGCGGAAAGTGGGGAGAGGAGATGCCGCAGGCGGGCACCGGTGACGGCGTCGAACTCGCCTGTGATGACGACCCGGCCGTGCCAGGTGGTGGAGACGAACAGTTCGTTGCGTGAGGAGTCTTCGCCCGGTGGTGGTCCGTCGCCGGTGTTGTAGAGATGTTCGAGTCGGCGGATCACGGCCCGGACGGTCGCTTTCGTGGCGACCTTGTCGGAGGCGTGCTCGATAAGGATGGTGCGGGCTTTCTCGAAGTCGCAGGGGTTCATGGTGCGGGGGTAGTGCTGGCAGAAGTAGGCGATCTGCCGTGCCTTCTCCGCATCCAACAGACCGGATGAATATGCTTCGCGTACTTCCGGTTCCAGTCGCAGTAGCCGTGCCAGTGTTTCGATGCGGTGGCATTCACCGAGTTCGAGGTGGGTGGCGGCGGCGAGCCAGTGGGCCGGGCTGCGGTGGCCGTGTTCGCGGGCGGTGTCGCGTTCGATCATCGCGATCATCAGGTCGACGCGGTGTACCTGCCAGGTATGGATTTCGGCGGAGACGGCGAGCGTCTCGGCCATGCGTTGTGTGTTGTCGAGTTTCCAGAGGTCCCCACCCATGATCGAATTCTATAGAACACATATTCGCATGACAAGGGATTGTCGAACATTGATTCGAGTTCTGTTGCGGGTCTCCATTCACGCAACGACTCCGCTCACTCCATGGAGACCCACGAACAGGTCAGCGCAGAATCGTCAACACCACCACGGAGTCCGTGTTGGCGACGAGCTTGTGCATGATTCCCTCGTCGACGTGCACTGCCGTGCCCGGAACGAGCGAGACCGTCTTGTCTGCGGTGCTGAACGACACGTCACCGCTGGTGGCCTGCACCAGGATCGGAGCCGGTGCACGATGGTCCTTCAGGACCTGCCCCGCGGCGAACCCCATCCGGATCACAGTGGCGCCCGGCCTCGACACGAGCTTCTCGAGGCGCGGGACGTCGCCGTCCTTGACATCGAGGTGGGTGAGTCCCTCGATCACCGTCATGGTGGCGTCGGAACCGGTTGTGTCAGTCATCATGCCGCCTTCTTCTTCGCGATGATCTCGATCGCAACGAGGTGCTTCTTGTATTTCGTGAACGTGGACCGCATCTGCAGCACCCGTGCCCGAGCGTCGGAGTCCCGCAGTACGTTGCCCACGAATTTCACTGTACCGACGAGACCTTCGTCGGCGAGGATGCGCTGGGGTTCGAGCAGCGCCATCGGCGCGAAGCCCACGGTTTCGACCTCGAACCCGGCGTCGACGAGGAGCTTCGTCCATTCCGCCGCGGTGAGTGGACGTGCATTGACCTTGATGGACCGCGCAAGAGACTTGCGGATCTCGGTCTTGATCTCGTCGTCGACCTCGTCGGGTTCGATCGCCAGTTCGTGGATCGCGTAGCGCCCGCCCGGACGCAGCACGCGCAGCGCCTCCGCGATGATCTCGGACTTGTGCTTGTCGGTCTGCATCGTGAGCATCGCCTCGCCGACGACGACATCCGCGGTTGCGGAGTCGAGTCCGGTCTTCGAGGCCTCACCACCGACGACCTTCCCCGCGCCGCCGAGTGCCTTCCGGGTCAGGGAGGCTGCGCTCTCATCGGATTCGACGCCCACGTAGCTCTTCGGTGCGTAGTCGAGGATGTTCTGGGCGGTCCGGCCGAGACCCGGCGCGAACTCGACGACGTCGACGCCGCGCAGTTTCGCGTCGGCAAGCATCCGTTCGGTCAGTTCTTTCCCACCGGGACGCAGGACGCGTTTGC
Source organism: Rhodococcus sp. NPDC060090 (assembly GCF_042729855.1). Lineage (NCBI taxonomy): Bacteria > Bacillati > Actinomycetota > Actinomycetes > Mycobacteriales > Nocardiaceae > Rhodococcus > Rhodococcus sp. NPDC060090. The sequence continues at coordinate 27,636 of NZ_JBHWXB010000001.1, forward strand.
CGAGGCGTGCGAGGAGCCAGTGTCCGGGCAGGTGAGCAGCATCCCGGTCGGCCAGCGGCAGTGCGTCGTCGGCTGTGTGCTTGTCGTTCATAGTCTTCGGCCTCTCTCGGTCCACATCCTATTTACAGGAATAATGTACGGTAAATTCCCATGGTGGTGAAGACGTCGGTGATCTCATGCGCAGTCATCAACACGCCTGCGCCTTCGGCCGCAGCGCGCCCGAGCGCGACACCCACGGTTTTTGCCGACGCGGAATCCAGGTGCGCGAACGGTTCATCGGCAAACACGACCGACGGACGCGCGAACAGCGCCCGGGCCAGTGCCGCGCGGCGCTGCATTCCGCCGGACAACCGGAAGGGTGGAAGATCGGCAACGTCCCCGAGCCCTACCGCGTCGAGCGCCCGATCGACCTCCGGATGCGACCCCGACGACCACACGCTCCGCCCCCGTGCACCGAGTCGGACGTTCCTCCCCACCGTCATCCACGGCAGCAGCCGTGCTTCTTGGAACAGCATTCCCTGGCGCTCGACCCGGCGGGTGACGGTGCCGGCCGACGGTTCGAGCAGTCCGGCGGCGGCATGCAGCACCGTGGTCTTGCCCAGCCCTGATTCGCCGAGTATCACCAGGATTTCACCGGCGTCGAGACGTAACGACAGGTCCTCGACGATCACCCTGCCACCGCGCGACAGGCCCACCCTGTCGAATTCGATCAAAGGAACTCCGTGAACCGTCATCATTCCTCCTCGAGAATTCGTACACTGGTCGTCGCGCTGTCGGTGGCAACCATGCTGCTCACCGCGTGCGGCACCGACGACGACACGTCGGCCTGCGGAGCCGAGACCCCGGTGAGCGGCGCCGACTCGGGCCTTCCCGACTCTCTGAACGTCGGTGTCGCGAACAACGTGGCCATGGCCGCGCCGTTGACCCGACTCGACGACCTCGATATCGCCACCACCTCCACGAGGACCGCGAGCACCCCGGAGGAGTTGCGTACCAACTTCATTGCCGGAAACTACGACCTCGCCGCCATGCCGATCAACATCGCGGCGAACCTGTGCGCGCAGGGCATCGATCTCGTGCTGGTCGGCACGGTGAGCGGCAACATCGTGCACCTGATGGGCCCCGAAGGCACAGCACTCGACGATCTGCGCGGACACACCGTGCACATCCCGTTCCAGAACGACATCATCGACCTGGTGGCCCGACAGATCTTCGACAGCGCCGGGATGACCTACGACGGTGAGAATCCCGATGTCACTCTGCAGTACCACCCCACACCGCTCGACATCGCGACCGGCTTGACGTCGGGGTCGATGCAGTATGCGATTCTCCCCGAACATCTCTCGACGGTGGTGGCCGGAGCAAGCGACAGCGTCGTCGAAGCACAGAGCTTGCAGGACCTGTGGGTGGAGCAGACCGACGCGTCGTCCCTGCCGTTCGCCGGATTCGTACTCCGCGGCGAAGTGGCGCGCGCGTACCCGGATCTCGTCGGCGCCCTGCAGACGAATCTGCTCGGCTCGGTCATCGAGGTCGTGTCCGACCCACAGCGGGGCGCGGTCGCGATCGCCGACATCGTCCCGATCCCCGCCGACGTGGCCGGTCAGGTACTGCCGGACCTGCGACCGACCTATCTGCCCGCCGCAGAGGGCCGCACCGATACCGAGCTGCTCTACGAGTCGCTGATGACCACGGTGCCGGACTCTATCGGCGGCGAAATGCCTGCAGACGGTTTCTACGGAGGGAACCGCGGATCGTGAACGCACCGTCCGTGGCCGGCCGGTCACCGCAGTACGCCGTCGGCGCCGCGCTGTGTGTCGCTGTGCTGCTGGCCATCTGGCATCAGCTGTCATTGGGTCGGTCCCCCGCCGTTATGCCGAGTCCGGCGCAGACGCTCGACGCGCTGTGGGACATCGTGACCGACGGCTCGCTCGCGACCGAGCTGGCGCTCACACTCATGCGCGCCGCCACCGCGACGGTGCTCGCACTCTCCGTCGGGGTCCTGTTCGGCTGGGCCGCAACGGTATCGCCGTTCGCCGACGGTGTGCTCGCGCCGATCCGCGCGATCCTGCAGGGCCTTCCACCGATCGTGCTGATCGTGTGCCTGGTGCTGTGGATGGGAAGCGATCCGTCGATCACGATCATCGTCTGCGCGACCGTGATGGTGCCGATCATCGCCGCAGCCACCGCGTCGGCGTTGAGGTCGATCGACCCGCATCTGCTCGAGCTCGGCACCGGCCTGCAGTTGAGTCGCGCCCGACGACTCGTGTTCATCGTCGTGCCGTCGATCCTTCCGCCGATCGTCGCGGCGACGGGAGCCGTCGCGTCCGGGTCGGTGCGGGTCGCGGTGATGGCCGAACTGCTGTCGGCGCCGGACGGTGTAGGCGCGGCGATCGCGCAGACCCGGACGCTGCTCCAGACACCCGCATTGTTCGCATGGACGCTCGCGATCATCATCTGCGCACTTCTCGTGGATCTGGTCATCCGATTCGTGGTCAAGAGGTGGACCGCGCTGTTCTCACCGAGCGACCGCGCCGCTACCGGACGTACCCGGAAGGGCACGAGAACCCGTTGAACGACGCCACATCACACACACTGCGCGCCGACAGCTTCCACATTCCGTCGAGGTATACGAAGGTCAGGCGCAGCGGCGTCTCGGGGCCGGGGGCGCCGGCGAACGTCACCTGGAGGCGACCCGACGCGTTCGTTCCGTCGAAGTCGATCGGGTCGATCACGCGCGGCCGAACGACACGCAGCATCGTCCCCGCCCGCGTCCCGATCTGTTCGAGAACCGGTCCGGATTCCGCACCGCGTTCGACATACGACTGCCGGTACGCGAGGGAACCGGCGGGGTCGACCGCCGAATGCAGTGCAGTGGTCAGTTGCGCTGCGCTCGGCGCGGGGACCGACGGCGCCGCAACGGCCGGTTCGTCGGGTGCCTGGGCAGGTGCAGACACGCTCGCCGCGGGGACAGGAGCGGCAACCGCAGCAGGGGCAGGAGCCGGGTCGGGCATCGCACCATCGGGTACGTCCGCTTCAGGAGCCGGAGCCACCGCGGGAGCGGGTGCAGAGGCTCCCCGGTCGGCCGCGAGGGACTGCAGCGCTGCGAGGATCGCGGCGTTCGACGTCGACTCTGCAACCGGTCGCTGGTCCTGTTCCCGCACCTCGACGGCAACGATGACAGCGGCTACGGCGACGACCACCGACGCGACCGCCATGAGCGCGAGAGCAAGGGTAGCCACAGTGCCCAGGGCCCGTCGTGCCGGTCGTACCGTGGACGGTGAGTCGGTCGCAGCCTTCATGGCGACGACTATAGGGGATTTCTCTCCTTTTAATAAGGTGAGCCTCACCTGAGGTCACCCGGGATCGCGACAGGAGTGCGAGTTGACACGGCGGGTGAAGCAGCGCGAGCGGGTTCTCGACCTGGTGCGCGAGTCCACGGGGCCCCTCGATGCCCATCACCTCGCGGACGCGCTCGACCTGCACGTAACGACGATCCGGTTCCACCTCTCCGGCCTCGTCGACGAGGGACTCGTCCGCACCCAGGCATTACCTGCCGAGAAGGTCGGCCGCCCCCGCATGGGGTACGTCGCGGTACGCGAGCCGTCGTACACCGATCTCATCGCCCTGCTCGCGGCCCGCATCGGAGGGAGTGCGGCCGAGCGCGAACGGAAAGCAGTCGAGGTCGGCGACGACTGGGCTGGAATACTCGGATTTGCTCCGAAGCCGACGACCGACGCCGGAGCACTCGTCATCGAATCCCTCGAGCAGTTGGGTTTCGAAACACGCACGGCCACCAACGCATTCGGCACGCACAGCATCACGCTCTGCACGTGCCCGCTCGCCGAGATCGCCCGCAGCAACCCTGAAGTGGTGCGCGGAATCCAACGCGGCCTGATCCAGAGAGTCCTCGACGACCACGCCACCACTCTCGGCGCGTCCTACACCGTCGACGTCTTCCCCGACCCGCAGGACGGGAACTGCCTCGTCGAGCTCGTCCTACGCCCCGGGCAGAAGAGGTCCGAGACGACAGCAGCCCGCGGTGACGATCAAGTCACCGCGGGCTGAGCCGGTACATCCGCGCGGGGGTCGACCCGCACCGGAAGATCAGAAATTGATCATGTGTCCTGCGAGGCCGTGAATGGCCTCCTGCAGAGCCTCGCTGAGCGTGGGGTGCGTGTGGACGTTGCGCGCCAGTTCGTTGACGGTCAGGTCCCACTTCTGCGCGAGCGTCAGCTCGGGCAGCAGCTCGGAGACGTCGGGGCCGATGAGGTGGCCGCCGATGAGTTCGCCGTGGGTCTTGTCGGCGATCAGCTTGACGAAACCGTTCGGGTCGCCCAGTCCATGTGCCTTGCCGTTGGCCGTGAACGGGAAGGTCGCGACCTTGATGTCGTAGCCTTCAGCCTTCGCCTGCTCCTCGGTCAAGCCGAACGACGCGACCTGCGGCTGGCAGAACGTCGCGCGCGGCATCATGCGGTAGTCGCCGAGTTCGAGGGTCTCGGCATTGCCGATGGTCTCGGCGGCGACGACGGCCTGGGCCTCGGCGACATGCGCAAGCTGCAGCTTCGCAGTGACGTCACCGATGGCGTAGACGCCGGGGACGTTGGTGCGCATGCGCTCGTCGATCGCGATCGCGCCGCGATCGGTCAGCTCGACGCCGGTCTTCTCGAGGCCGAAGCCCTCGACGCGCGGGGCGAAACCGACCGACTGCAGCACCTTGTCGACGGTCATCGTCTCGACGTTGCCGGACTTGTTGTCCTTGATCTCGACGGTGACATTCGAGCCGTTGTCGGTGATCTTCTGGACGGCAGCACCCGTCTTGATGGTGACGCCGAGCTTCTTGTACGCCTTGGTGATCTCCTTGGAGATGTCGGCATCCTCGTTCGGCAGGGCACGATCGAGGAACTCGACGATCGTGACGTCGACCCCGTAGTTCTTCAGGACGTAGCCGAATTCCATGCCGATGGCGCCGGCGCCGACGATGACGATCGAGCCCGGAAGTTCGCGGGTGAGGATCTGCTCCTCGTAGGTCACGACGTTGTCGCTGAGCTGCGTGCCCGGCAGCAACTTGGTGACCGAACCCGTGGCGATGATGACGTTGTCGAAGGTCACCTGTTCGGTGCCGCCCTTGGTGAGCGCCACCTCGATGGTCTTGGCGTCGACGAACGAGCCCTTACCGTCGTACTCGGTGATCTTGTTCTTCTTCATGAGGAAGTGCACGCCCTTGGTGCGACCGTCTGCCACCTTGCGGCTGCGGTCGAAGGCTGCACCGAAGTCGAACGACACGTCTCCCGAGATGCCGAAGGTCTTGGCCTCTTTGGTGAAGAGATGTGCCAGTTCGGCATTGCGAAGAAGAGCCTTCGAGGGGATGCAGCCCACGTTGAGGCAGACACCGCCCCAGTACTTCTGCTCGATGATGGCGGTGCTCAATCCCAGCTGCGCCGCGCGGATAGCAGCGACGTACCCACCGGGACCGGCTCCGAGGACAACGACGTCATAGTGTGAGGTCACAGCCATAGAGGGTAGTCCTGCCCGATCCCGCTGTCTGCTGATGGTCCGGTTACCCGCGAGTAGGGTGAGTTTTCGCACTCACCTCTGCACGCCGTACCGCTTCACCGCAACGGGCACCGTCACCGCGAGGATCAGCGCAATCCATCCGAACGCGGCCGCCACCGGGTGGTGCATCGGCCATGCCGAGTCGGCCGCCACCGCGGTGCCCGAACCGAACAACTCCCGCAGTGCAGCAACCACCGAGCTGATCGGATTCCACTCCGCGATGGCGCGGACGACGGACGGCATGATGGGTGTCGCACTGCTGAGCGGATGGGTGGCGAACTTCGCCCGACAAGAATCCGTCGGGGTGGTCGCCTCCCGGTCGGGCGGCGGTGCCGGACATGTGGCGTCCATGCTCGCGCACGGCGACTATCCGCACCTGGCAGCGCTGTTCACCGGCGCCGGCCCGGACTCCCCGGCCGCTCCACTCGACAACGACGCGGCGTTCGTCGCGGGCATCGACGCGATGCTCTTCGGCATCGCACCACCCGATTCGCAAGCTCAGCCGAGGATTCCGCGCTCGTAGGCGGCGGCCACCGCCGCGGCGCGGTCCGACACCTCGAGCTTCCCGAAGATATGGGTGAGGTGCGTCTTCACTGTCGCCTCGCTGATGAACAACACCCGCGCGATCTCGCGATTGGACGTCCCCTTCGCCACGAGCGCCAGCACCTCCCGTTCGCGGGAGCTGAGCGACCGTGGAGTGTCTGCACCCCGCACCCGGGACATCAAGCGCGACGCCACCACCGGCGACAGCACCGTACGCCCCTCCGCGGCCGCACGCACGGCAGCGAACAGTTCGTCGCGCGGTGCGTCCTTGAGCAGATACCCGGTGGCACCCGCTTCTATCGCGGGAATGGTGTCGGCGTCGGTGTCGTAGGTCGTGAGCACCAGGACCCGGCTACGAACCTGTCTCGACGAGAGTTCGGCGATCGCGTCGACACCGCCGCCTCGCGGCATCCGTAGATCCATCAGCACCACATCGGGATCCAGCCGGGCGACGAGCGCCACCGCTTCACGCCCGTCCCCCGCTTCACCGAGAACCGTGAACTCGCCCGAGGCCGCGAACATTCCGCGCAGGCCGTCGCGGACCACGGGATGGTCGTCGACGATCAGCACGGTGATCCCCCGCGATCCGCTGCTCACGACACCGATCCCGCACGCACCTGCGGTACCCGCACCGAGACCGCTGTTCCGGCGCCGATTTCGGACTCGACGTCCATGACACCGGCCACGCGGGCAACACGGGAACGCATCCCCTTCATCCCGAATCCGTCCGCCGACACCGCCGCCGGATCGAAGCCGAGCCCGTCGTCACGGATATCGACACTCACCTCGTCGCCCATGTACGACACTGTGACACCGACACGGTGCGCCGAAGCGTGCTTGGCGACATTCGCGAGAGCCTCCTGGGTGATTCGCAGCAACGTTACGGCGATGTCGTCGTGCAGCGGTTCCGCATCCCCCGTCACTGTGAAGTCCGTCCGGATCCCGTGCTCGACGGACCAGCGATCCACCGACTCGGCCAACACCGACTCGAGTGTGTCGTGTTCGAGTGCTTCCGGTGCGAGATTCTGCACCGAGCGCCGCGCATCACCGAGGCTGCGCCGTGCGAGGTCTGCCGCCACAGTGACATGGCGCCGCGCCGCATCGGGATCCTCGGCGTCCCCTGCGGCCTGCAGCTGCGTGATGATCCCGGTGAGACTCTGCGCCAAGGTGTCGTGGATCTCGGCCGCAAGACGACGCCGCTCGTCGTCGATCCCCGCCTCACGCGCATGCTGTACCAGCTGGGCGTGCAACGCACGATTCTCGGAAAGTGCTTGTTCGAGGCGGGTGTTCATACGTTCGAGTTCGGTGATGGCCTCGATCCGTTCCTCGGTCCGGCGCAGGTCGCGCTCGCCGATCCGGTACATCACCATCGAGATCACTGCATTGAGCACGAACAGCAAGCCGAACACTGTCCACTGCATCGAATTCGAAGGAGGTAGACCTCCCGACTGTGACCCGGCCATCGTCACTGCCGTCGCCAGCAGACCGAGACGGGCCCAGCGTTCGGTGATCAACCACGGTGCATCGAAATAGCCCACCAGAGCGTAGATCGCGAAGAACGGATTGAACCAGCTCAAGGCGAACGCAATCACAGTCCGCAGGATGTAGTACACAGCCCCGGTGCCCGGACCGGTGCGCCACCACCATACTTCCAAGGCCGCCGCGACGACCGTCAGCACCGACACCGGAATCCATTCGGCGGGCGTCATCACCATCGACGCCGTCCCGACACACAGCACGATCCCGAGTGCAAGCAATACCGGTGGGCTCCAGCGGTGGAACCGGCTCCACGAGTCTTCCCCGAAATGCGATGCCGGTTCCACGCACGAGGTTCCCGGACGAGATGCAGTCACAGTCTCCAGAGTGACCGGCGAATCCGTCACTGCCAACGGAACCACTTGATTGCGGCTGCCGTGAGCACGATCGCCCAGCCCGCCACCACCGCGACACCGGTCATGCTCGGCCAGTAACCCGACGCCGCCTGATCGAGGATCTGTGAGGCAGCACCGAACGGTGTCACTTCGACGACCCGGCGGAGCAGGTCGGGCATCGTCTGCACCGGAAGCCACACTCCCGCGCAGAACATCATGGGGAAGAACACTATCGTGCCCACTGTCTGCGCCACCCGCATCGACGACGACACCGCCGCGATCGCCGCACCCATGCTCAGGGCGGCGGCGAGCGTGAGGACGACGGCCAGCGCGTAGCCGAACGGTTGCGCCGGTAGCGCGACGTCGAACACGACACGACCCACGAGCAACGCGAGAACGACGGAGACAGCGACAGCCACCGCATGCACGACGATCTGCGCCATCAACAAATAGGTGGGCTTCGCGGGGCTCGCCTCCAGCCTCCGCAGGATTCCGCGCTCCCGATACGACGACAACACACCGGGCATGGTCTGAATGCCGGCCACGATCATCGCCAGGAGAACGGTCACCGGCACGTACAGGTCGATCAGGCGGAGGCCGCCGAGATTCGGGTCGGTCTCCCGAAACATCGGAATGACCCCGAGAATCGTCAGCAGCCCCACGGGGAAGATGAGGATCCAGAACATCGCGGCGGGCTCACGCCCGAACAGCCGGGCTTCGGTGCTCAGTACTGCCACCGCTGGATTGGTTGTGGTCTGCATGTCAGCTCCCTGCATGTCCGGGCTCCGAGGAGGTGATGTCGAGGAATGCGTCGTCGAGTGTGGCGTCGGTGACGCGGAGTCGCTCGGCGGACAGTCCGCGTCGCGCGAGTAGTGACAGCGCCGCGTCCACGGTGTCGTCGCTGCCCTCGATGACGATCCGCTCGCCGTCGCCCCGCACCGCCGATGCGCCGGGAAGTGCTTCGAACTCGGACCGATCGAGCAACCCACCGGTCGGGCGGAACGACACGACAACGGCCGAGGCCGACCGTCCGACCAGCTCGGTGGGACTGCCGAGCGCTTTGATCGCACCCGCGTCGAATACTGCGACGCGGTCGCACAAGCGCTGAGCTTCTTCCATGAAATGGGTGACGAGCAGAACCGTCACCCCTGAGTCGCGGACCTCCTCGATCAGCGACCAGGTTTCCCGTCGACCGCGCGGGTCCAGGCCTGTGGTGAGCTCGTCGAGCACCACCACGCGCGGCCGTCCGATCAAGGCGAGGGCAATGAACAGCCGTTGTTGCTGACCACCCGACAGCTTCGCGAATCGGGTGCCGAAGACCGGCGCGAGACCGAGTCGCTCCGCGAGCACCATGCCGTCTGCCGGATCGGGATAGAACGACGCGTACAAGCCGAGCGCCTCGCGCACGGTCAGCTTCGGTTGCAGCGCACTCTGCTGAAGTTGCGTGCCGAGTATTTCGGTGACGGCGCGATGGTCGGCGACGGGATCGAGCCCTGCCACACGGACCGTGCCTCGGTCGGGTGCCCGCAGACCGGACACACATTCGACGGTGGTGGTCTTCCCCGCCCCGTTCGGGCCGAGGATCCCGAAGATCTCTCCGTCGTCGACGTCGAAACTGACGCCGTCGACGACCGTGCGATCTCCGTACGATTTGTACAGGTCTGTCACTTCAACGATGGGCATGCATAGAGCGTGCCCGCCGGCCCCGGGTGTTCACATCGACCGAGCGGGTCGGATCCGTATCAGCCGATCGGATGATGCGGGCGGGCGTGCACGGAGTGTCAGGGACGGAAACGGAACATCTGGAGCAGGTACCGGGGCACTCCACTGAGCGGAACGGCAACAGGCCAGTCGCCCGAGCGGAAGTACGCCTCTGTCCCGCCGTCCACCGTCACGATACTTCCCACCATGAAATCCGCTGCGCGGGACAGCATGAATTCGACCCACTCGGCGATCTGCTCGGCGTCACCGAAACCACCGATCGGCACCGGGAAGCCCTCGACCCGCTTCGCTTGCGGACCGGCCAGCTGCGTTTCCAGCAATGGCGTCGAAATTGCACCCGGTGCAATGATGTTGAGGCGAATCCCGGAACCGGCCCAGTCGTCGGTGACCGCATTGCGACGAACCCACCGGGTGACCGCAATCTTCGTCGCCGCGTACGTGAACGGGGCTGCCGCAGCGGAGATGCGTCCTGCACGCTTGACGCCTTTGTCGAGGTCTCCTGCGAGGAAAGCCTTCACTGCCGAGTTCGGCACACCGGGTGTCGCCGTCGTCGAGTTCGATCCGAACACCACCACTTTGCTGTTGCCGGTCGCAGCGAGGGCCGGTCGCCAGCCGACGAGCAGGTCTATCACGCCCCGCACGTTGACCTCGGCGATCACTTTTTCCTTCCCCGCGATCGGGCCCAGCCCTGCCGCGAGGACGGCGCCGTCGAGGCGTCCGTCGGCAAGGTCGAGCGTCTGCCGGATCGTGGCCGACCGCCCCTGGGTCGTCGACAGATCCGCGACGACGTCGGCATCCCTCAGATCGATCCCGATCACCGTGTGCCCCGCCGCGCGCAGTCGCTCGGCACTGGCCTTGCCCATCCCGGATGCCGCACCCGTCACTACATACGTACCCATGTGTCCCCCTTCACGTCGTGCCGACCAGTACAACATGTGGCCCCGGCCGTCTCATCGAGGGGCGATGATCTCGGCAAGGACGGCCCCGGCACGCAACAGCGACAGTGTTCGCGCGGCGATGTCGTCGATCCTCGAGTCCAGCGCCCTCAGCGACACGTCGATGTCCTGGAGGTCGCGAAGATCGGTGAGGGCTCTGCGGACGTCGGGTATGCGGTAGCCGGCGGCGCGCAACGTCGCGACGATGCGAGCCTCGCGGATCGCTGCGAGCGGGTAGCGGCGGGCGGATCCCGCGTTCGTGGCCACCCTCCGCGGCGTCACGAGACGCTCTTTCTCCCAGAAGCGCAGTGCCGAGGCACGAACACCGAGGGCCCCGGCGAGTTCGGTGATCGTCATGGTGTCGCTCTCGGCGGGCTCGACGTCGATCTCCGACTCCGCACGGATGAGGAGAAGAGCCCGCCGTGCTTCGAGTGCGTGATCGCGCTCGCAAGCGAGTTCGACGTGGAGCAATGCCACAGGGACAGGCGCATCGGCCGGCGGGAGGACACGAATCTCACGCATCACTCTCCGCGCCTCCACCGGACCGACGGCCACCGCTAGGTCGCGGTAGGCATGCAGGTCGCGGATGTGCCGCGCGGAGAACACGCGGTATCCATTGTGTTTTCTGGGTGCAGCGTCGGACGCCGTGTGCTTCGAGGTCTCGGATCTGCTGTACCGAATAGCCCGTGGCCGCAGCGACAGCGCGCGTGCTCAGGTCAACCGCATCGACGCGCACCATTGCCGAAACCCTCCATAAGCACTTCAACTACACACTTGAACCATGAGTATGAAGCAGATTCTCGAGATGGTGCGCGGCTTCGAGGGCGTCGTCGAACTCGCTCCCGAAGCAGGCAGCGAGTTTCCGGAAGCCACGTGGGGCGATCACTTCTTCTACTTCTCCCCCGACGGACGGGTCCCCCAGCGCGAGCAGCCCTTCGCGACGATCGTGACGAAGAACTATCCCGGCGACACCGAGTCCGAGCTGGACCCACCCGACCGGTGGAGACTGAACATCCACGTCGGCCGTGCGAAGTTCACCGAACTCACCGGCGAAGACCCACGGGCAACGGAGTCCGCGGTGGACGTCCGCGGCGCCGACACCGTCCTTCCCCATCCGGTCTATCGAGCTCAGGGATGGATCGCGATCGTCGATTCCGGCGCCCGGACGTCGGCCATCGCCGCCGACCTCCTCCGCCATGCCCACGAGGACGCGCGACGCCGGAAGACATCACACAACCGCGACCCACACGGATAGGCATACCGCGACCCATACGGATAGGCACACCGCGCCGACGGGACGCCCGTGTCTTCCGAGCGCGCGTATGTCGCGGTCACCCGCCGAGCGCGACCCGGACCTCGCCGATCGCGTCCCGCAGCATCGACTCGTACTCGTCGACGTCGGGCACCACACGGGGGCTCGAGTTGATACCGATCGTGACGGTGTCGCCGAGGCCGTACACGCCGTGGGTCAGGGCCATCACCGGTGACAACCCCGGGAATCCCGCGCTGAATACGACCGGGGCACCCGCGAGTTCGAGGTCGGCGCGGCCGCGGTTCACGCTCGATACCACCGTGTTCCCTGTGACGGTCTCGGGAACCTCGCCCAATGAGTACCGATCGACCCCGAACTTCAGCAGCGGCGCCGGAACGAACTCGTTCGCCGAATCACGTTGTGCCAACAGCGGGCTCGCCAGTCGTGCGCGACGATCAGCGATGTCGTCAGCGATCAGCGCGGCCCGCGCGGACAGATCCGGTTCGGTCACGAACAGGTCGACACCGGCGTTGCGGTAGTTGTTGTTCGACTCCCCTATCGCGTCGACCGCGATGGTGACCTCGGCGCCGAGCCGATCCGGCACCGTCTCACCGCGCAACTCCAGGAAGCGGGGCAGGGCGACGGAGATCGCAGTCAGCGCCGACACGGTGACGGTGACGCCGGCTCCGCGGAAGTCCTCGGCTGGGCACACGACCGTGCGTACGGCTCGCTCGAACCCCGGGTCGGTATTGACACCGACGAGGAGTCGCCCTGCAGCGGGCGGGGGAATCTCACCGGCGGTCGTTGCATCGGCCAGGGCCCGATACGCGGCTGCGGCTCTGCGACCGGCCGCAACGAGTCGCGCGAACTGGACCGGGAACCGGAGCGACCGTGCCAGCATCGCAGGCATCGAGACGACGTCCGGAGCCGATGAGCGCGGTGGCTCCTCGGTGCCGAGCAGTGCGCGCACCAATTCCGTCGCCCGAGCACCGTCGGCGAATGCGTGCGATACCTGGAACACCACAACAACTGCAGACCCGTCACAGCGAGGAGCGTCGCGGACACCCGCGAAGACGTGCACCCGCCACGGGCTCGTCCGCGCATCGATCGAGGTGGCCACGAGCGGCCCCAGGCACCCCTGCAGCTCGGCCCACGTGTGGTCGGTCAGGGTGTGCTCGACCACCAGGTCGTCGCCGTACTCCCTCGGTTCCCAATACGGGTAGTCGAGGTTCTTCGGCACGTCGCGGATTCTGCACCGGAGCTCCCCCACCCGCGCGACACGTCGCCGGACGGCGGTACGCACCGCATCGGCGTCGGCATCGCCCGCGAAGCAGTACAGCAGAAACTGATCACTGCGAATCCGCTCCGCGAGCCAGTACATCTGTGCGTCGGAGGGGGTGAGTTGCACGGTCGTGAGCGTACCGTCGACACCTCCCCGGACCTCGCCGTCGGCCGCCATCCGCTCCGGTCCAGGTAGAAATAGGGTCATGAGCGACACCACCGACCCCCACCTCTGGCTCGAGGACGTCACCGGCGAGAAGCAACTCGACTGGGTGCGATCACGCAACGACCGCACCGTCGACGGCTACACCCGCACCGACGACTTCACGACGTTGGAATCGCGGATCCGAGAAATCCTCGACACCGACGCACGTATCCCCTACGCCCGACGCCGCGGCCGGTACCTGTACAACTATTGGCGCGACGCGGAGCACGTACGTGGCCTGTGGCGACGCACCACCCTCGACCAGTACGTCCTCGACGACCCCGAGTGGGATGTCCTCGTAGATCTCGACGCCGTGGCTGCGGAAGAGGGGGAGAACTGGGTGTGGTCGGGCGCTCAGGTCCTGCGACCCGACCAGAATCGCGCGCTGATCAGCCTTTCGCGTGGCGGCGCTGATGCGACCGTCATCCGCGAATTCGACTTGCTGACAAGACAGTTCGTGTCGGGTGCGGACAGTTTCGAACTCCCCGAAGCGAAAACCGACATCAGCTGGATCGACGTCGACTCCGTCTTCGTCGGAACCGACTTCGGAGACGGTTCCCTGACCGATTCGGGCTATCCGAGGATCGCGAAACGCTGGCGCCGCGGCACCCCGATCGCGGACGCGGAAACGGTGTTCGAGGGCGAGACCACCGACGTCGCCGTCGGCGCAGGCCACGACAACACCCCGGGCTACGAGCGCAGCTTTGTCGACCGCGCCATCGATTTCTACGCCGCGTACCAGTACGAACTGAAGCCCGACGGCACCCTGATCAAGCTCGACGTCCCCGACGACGCGCGGGTCAGCGTGTATCGCGACCACATGCTCGTGCGTCCCCGTTCGGAGTGGCTCGGCCATCCCGCAGGCTCCCTGCTCGCGACCGACTACCCCTCGTTCCTCGAGGGCTCGCGCGACATGACCGTGCTGTTCACTCCCGACGAGCACACGTCGCTCGAGCAGTACACCTGGACGCAGAACCATCTGCTGATGGTCACCTTGCGCGACGTCCAGACCCGCATGCGCGTCCTCACCCCGGGCCCCGACGGATGGACCGACGAGGAACTCGACGGGCTCCCGGATGCGACGACGACGTCGATCATCGACGTCGACCCTCGCGAGGGCGACGAATTCTTCCTCAACTCCAGCGGATTCACGACCCCTGCGACCCTGTTGTCGGGCACGGTGGGGAAACCGCTCGAGTCGATCAAGCAGGCCCCCTCGTTCTTCGACTCCGGCGACATCACCGTCACACAGCATTTCGCGACCTCCGACGACGGCACGCAGGTCCCCTACTTCGTCGTCGGCAGCAACACCGACACGGCGGCACCGACCTTGCTGTACGGGTACGGCGGATTCGAGAACTCGATGGTCCCGGCATACAGCGGCGGTGTGGGCCGGGCGTGGCTCGAACGCGGAAACACCTACGTGATCGCGAACATTCGCGGTGGCGGCGAGTACGGCCCCACTTGGCACACGCAGGCGCTGAAGGGGAACCGCCACAAGGTGTTCGAGGACTTCGCCGCGGTCGCGAAGGATCTTGTTGCGCGAGGTGTCACGACGACCGAACAACTCGGGGTCCAGGGCGGAAGCAACGGCGGACTGCTCATGGGTGTGATGCTCACCCGCTATCCGCAGCTGTTCGGCGCCATCGTGTGTCAGGTCCCGCTGCTCGACATGAAGCGCTATCACCTGCTGCTCGCCGGCGCGTCGTGGATGGCGGAATACGGCGACCCCGACGACCCCGACGAGTGGACGTTCCTGTCCGAGTATTCGCCGTATCAGAACACCGATCCCGATGCGACGTACCCACCGATCCTGATCACGACGTCCACCCGTGACGACCGCGTGCATCCCGGGCATGCCCGCAAGATGGTGGCGCTCCTCGAGGAGCAGGGTCACGAGGTCTGGTACTACGAGAACATCGAGGGCGGGCACGGCGGCGCCGCCGACAACGCGCAGGCGGCGTTCAAATCAGCGCTGACCTTCACGTTCCTGGCCGAGAAGCTGTAACGAACAGTGTGGATCCGAGCCCGGTTGCTCGGATCCACACGATGGATCTCAGTGCCTCACCGGTCGCGCAGCCAGACCACGATGCGCTCGACCGTGTCGTCGTTGTCGCGGATCCAGCCGTTGTGACCGAGCGGCCGATCGAGGTGCCAGGTGGTGACCTCGGCTGCGGGCAGCTTGTCCACGAGGTGTCGAGCAGAGGCCACCGGCGTCATATCGTCGCCCTCGATCGTGATCGACAGGACCGGAAGATTCAATCGGGCCAGGTGTTTCTCGTAGTCGATGTCGGCGGCGGACGGCTCGAACCGGCCGCTGCGCGCGAGCCGCGCCCAGTCGGAGATCAGGGGACGCGACTGCCGTCCGAAGCCCGCGACACCGATCCGGTCACCGGGCCAGAACCCGGCCACGCTCGCCGTGAGCGACATCGCCGTGGAACCGAACAGCAGACCGGGGCCGTGTGCGCCGGGGAAGTGTCGGTAGTACGGGGTGCCCGAGGCGACGAGCACGAGCCCACCGAGCCGACCGTGAATGCGGGACGCGTACAGCGCGCCGAGCTGACCGCCCATCGAATGCCCGAGCAGGAACGGGGTGGAGTCGGGGAATCGTTCGCGCACCACCTCGAACATCGCCGGGAAGTGCACGGCGACGATCTCGTGGTAGCCGTATTCGCTGTCGGGTCCGGGCCTCGGTCGACTGTCGCCCTGACCGGCGAGTTCGCAGATCGCGGCGTCGAATCCGTGGTCGGTGAGGGCCCGCGAGAACGGTTCGTAGTAGCCGGCGGGGATTCCGAGTCCCGGAACGATCACCACGACGGCCCGCGACGAGTCGAGTCGAGTCTCGTGGTCGTGATCAGGTCCGGAAAACAAGCGGACCGTCGTCGTCGTGCCGTCGGGAAGCTGAATCGGTACGGTTTCCACCGATTCAGACTAGGCCCGAATCGTCTTCCTGGTCGGCAGACCGAGGTGAGTTGATTCCGAGTCCTGCGGCGTCGAGCGCAGACTCGGTGAGCGACCGCCCCAGCGCGATCATTTCCGAGGCCTTGTGGAAGTCGAGGCTGCGGCACGCGGTGCGCGGGACCTCGACCAGGACATCCGGCGGATACGCGGCGAGCTGATGACGGGCAAGAGCGGACTGCATGATGTCGAGCGAGCGGTTCATGACCGCGACGCGGCTGAATTTCGGGGCCGCGACCGCCTCCGGACCGATCGGCATGTCGTCGTCGACGCCCGCGGTTTCGGTCTCCGTGGTGCCGGTGTCGGTGTCCGTGGTGTCCGGGTCGAGTCTCTCGTCGGATGCAGCCCCGCCGAACCGGCCGACCACCGAGCGGACGATATCGCTGTCGAGCAACTGCGACGCGGATCTGCGGAAACGCCCCACCCACTCCTCCGCAGGCCGCGGTTCGGCACTGACGTTCTCGGGCGACTGCGTCCGACCTCGCTCCTCGGCACCGAGACTGATCCCGATCGTCAGGTCGGACGACACTCCGACCGTCGGGGCCACCGGCAGCGGGGTCAACGTCCCGCCATCCGTGAGCACGCGGCCGTTGAGGACATAGGGCGTGATGACGCCGGGGATCGCAATCGACGCGCGGATCGCCACGTCGACCGGTCCCCGTTGGAACCACACCGAGCGTCCGGCTGCCAGATCGGTCGCGACAGCTGTGAACGGAATCGGGAGATCCTCGATGACGACATCACCGATGAGATCGCGGACCTTGTTGAGTACCTTCTCCGCATGGATGACGCCCGGCGAAGTGACCGACACGTCCAGCAGGCGGACAACGTCGAGCTGGGTCAGACTCTCCGCCCAGCGGGTGTACTCATCGAGCATGCCTGCGGCGTACACCCCGCCGACGAGGGCGCCCATCGACGAGCCTGCGATACCGACGATCTCGAACCCGCGCTCTTCGAGCACCTGGATCGCGCCGATGTGGGCGTAACCGCGGGCTCCTCCACTACCGAGGGCAAGGGCAACACGCATCCGATCGGCCATGTCTTCGATGGTGCCATGACTCCCGGCGGTACCATGTTCGAGGTCGTCCCCACGCACTCGATTCCACACCGCAATTCCCGGTGATCCGAAGCTCACCGGGATACGCTCTCACCATGATCCGGCTCCTTGCCAGCACGGTTGTCGCGCTGATCGCCAATGCGATTGCTCTGATCGTCGGCGCCTGGGTTCTTCCCGGCATGACACTGAGTTCGTTCGCGTTCGTCATCGCCGTCGTGATCTTCACCGTCGCGACCATTCTCCTCGATCCCCTCATCCGTCAGGTTGCGATGACCAAGACGCCGGTGCTCATCGGGAGCAGCGCGCTGATCTCGACGCTGCTCGCGCTCATCGTCACGGCGATCGTGAGCGACGGTCTACGGATAGAGGGCATCACGACCTGGATTCTCGCGACCGTCATCGTGTGGGCCGTGGCACTGATTGCACGGCTGCTGCTGCCCTTCATCGTCTTCAGGAAGACACTCGCCAAGCGCACCGAACGCTGACATCTTCCGGTCGAAGACCGGTAACCCTGATCGAAAGTTCAGGGTACAGACGGGGGTCTGTCCCCGATGTGCCTGAGGGACTCCGTGGCGCACGATCGATACATCGAGCCAACGAGCCTCACACACACTTCGGGAGAAGCCAATGCGTAAGACCATCATGACTGCACTGCTCGCAGGCGCTGCCGCACTGACCATCGGAACCGGCGTCGCCGCAGCGGATTCCGCGCCGAGCGTCGTCGGGATGGAAGAGCATGCTGCCACCGCGAAGCTCACCGCACAGGGCACGCCCTATTCGATCACCAACCGTGCGGGAAGCGTTTCCGGCGCCTGCACGGTGACCGAGCAGCGCGACCGCGGCTACCGGACCGAGACCGAATCGACGTACAACTCCAGCACCGACAGCTGGGATCGCAAGGAAACGAAGATCTGGCGCGGTATCGGCCTGACGGTCGTCTGCCGCTGACACCCACCCGACCGTATACCCATTCGACAGGAAGACGAGGCCATCATGACCTTCGACAGCAACACATCCCGCTCCTTCACTCGCTCGACCTCTCAGCGCATGCTCGGCGGCGTGTGCGGCGGTATCGCCGAATACTTCTCCGTCGACATCAATCTCGTCCGGGCCGGCGCGGTTCTCGCAGCATTCGTCACGGGCGGCACGGCAGTTCTGCTGTACCTCGCACTCTGGATGCTGATCCCGGAATGACCACCACGAAGGCTGTGGATCCCGAATCCCCGAGATCCACAGCCTTCGTGATATATCCGCGCTACAGCGAACCTGTCAGCAGCACGGGAGCAATCGCGAGAATTAGCTGGACAAAAGAGCTGATGGCTTCGAAGCCTGCCGAGATGCTACCCATTGTTCCTCCTGTGTCGGATCGATCAGGCCGGGGAACTCACCCCTGGCCGGGACATGCGAGTAAATCAGCTGAGGAACGTCGCCATCTGGCCGAGTATGTTGAAGATGAACTCGATGACTTCGGTAATTGTTGTGCTACCCATTCTTCCTCCTGCAGTCGGATGAGCGAAGACACTGCGACACAACCACTTACAGTGACGGTGTGCCGCACTTCACATTACGGCGAGATAACTGCACCGTCAAGATGTTGCGCGAAACTACTTTTCGGGCTCCGAAGTATGAAATACACTATCGCACATACATTTTCGACATGCGCCATCACAATGAAACCTTCCCGGCCGAGCACAGCCGGTCCGTCGAGGAATCAGGCCCCGACAGCGTTCGCGATCATCGGCCAGGACGCATGCAGATCGTCCTGCCAATAACCCCATGAATGCGTTCCGTGTGAACGGAATTCGAAAGTGGCCGGGATGTCGAGGCTGTCGAGGCGAGCAGCCAGCCGGTGCGTACAGTCGTTCACTGCAGCCTCGATGATGCCGCCCATCACGATCTGATTCACAAGAAGCCCCGGATCGCCCTCGACCGACTGCGCACCCAGATTCTCGTGCGGCCCGGGCAGCCCTGTAGCCGACGAGACGTACAGATCGATGCCCCGCAACTTCTCCGCATTGACGTACGGGTCGTTGGTGGCCCAACCCGGCCCGTCGAGCGGACCCCACATGTTCTCGACGTCCGCGTCGCCACGACTCTCGACAACCGTGCGAACGTAGAGCTGTCCGAGCTCCGTACTCGTCTCGGCACACCCACTGTATGCGCCGACCGCCTCATACAGCTCCGGTTCTGCAATCGCGAGACTCAACACCGATGTGCCCGACATCGACAGACCCGCTATCGCATTCACACCCGAGGTACCGAAGGCAGCGTCGACGATCGGCGGCAACTCCTCGGTGAGGAACGTCGTCCACTTGTTGCGGCCGAGCACCGGATCGTCGCGTATCCAGTCGGTGTAGTAGGTGAAGGATCCGTCCAAGGGCGTGACGACATTGACGTTCTTGTCGGCGAAGAACTCATCGATATCCGTCCGGGCATCCCACGTTGCCTGCCCCTCACCACCGCCCGCCCCGTTCAACAGATACAGCGTAGGTCTCGGAACGCTCACATCCGCCGGCGTGCGCACCCTCAGCGGGACGACGCGATCCATGGCCGCCGAATAGACATGTGCGACGACGGTGCGATCACCCTCGACCTCGATGTGAGACAGGCTCGAAACAGGCTGTGCTGCAACTTCATTTGCCAAAAGAGCCGGGGGTATACACGTGAGCGCAACCACGGACAACGCAGCACAAGCTCGCCGAAACGAGACCACCCGACCGCCTCCCAAATCCTTGGAACCGGTCGGGCGAGCCTGGATTACGGAGTCTCGCCCGACCGGGGTGAAACCATTTCTACACCACGAAGACCCACAATGATCACGAAACGGTCAAAGTTGCGGAACTCGAGTTGCAGACACCGAACAGCACACGGGCCGGCCCCCTGACGGAGCCGGCCCGAAGATCATGCCGTCCTACAACCCGATGGCTACCGCCACCGTCACAACCCGATGGCTACCACCACCGTCACAACCCGATGGCTGCCGCCACCGTCACAACCCGATGGCTGCCGCCACCGTCACAACCCGATGGCTGCCGCCATCATGGGCCACGACTTGTGCAGATCGTCCTCCCAGTAATCCCAGGAATGCGTACCGTTCCGCCATTCGAAGTGTGCGGGAATCTCCAACTCCTCGAGCCGCTCCGCAAGGCGGGCCGTGCAGTGATGGACGGCCGCTTCGATGGTCCCGCCGACAACGATCTGCCCCACGAGGCCGAGCGGGTCGTAGTTGATCGACCTCGAACTCAACTGATCGTGCTCACCTGGAAGACCCGTCGCCGCCGACACATACAACTCGACCCCGCGGAGCTTCTCCGCATTGAGATACGGGTCGTTCTCGATCCACCCCGGCCCACCGACCGGACCCCACATGTTCTCGGGGTCGCCGCCCTTGACCCGCACCACAGCCTGGACGTATGCCTGCCCGACGGGAGTGCTCGTCTCGGCGCATCCGCTGTATGCACCGACAGCGCGGTACAACTCGGGGGCAGCGGTTGCCAGGCCGAGCACCGACGTGCCCGACATCGACAGGCCCGCGATGGCGTTGGCCCCCGTGGTCCCGAACTGCTCGTCGATGATGGACGGCACTTCCTCGGTGAGGAACGTCGTCCACTTGTTGCGGCCGAGCTCCGGGTCGTCCTGTTCCCAGTCGGTGTAGTAGCTGTAGCGTCCGCCCAGCGGAGTCACCACGTTGACGTTCTTGTCGGCGAAGAATTCGCCCACGTCGGTCTGCTCGTCCCAGGTGGCAATACCCTGCCCGCCGCCGGATCCGTTGAGCAGGTAGAGGGTGGGCCGCGGCTCGCTGGTGTCGGCCGGTGTCCGTACCCGGAGCGGCACGACGGTATCCATCGACGCCGAATACACGTGGGCGATGACCGTACGGTCGTCCTCGACCTCGATGTGCGACAGCTCCGAAGCTCGCTCCCCCACGGTCGACGATCCTGGAACCGGGTCGGCCGATCCCCCCGCCGGTACACATACTGCGGCCGCCAATCCGACCGTCACGACGCCACACGCACGCCGGAACCACATCGATCCCAAAACCCCACCCTTCGAAAACCGTCTCGTCCCACGACGAGTCGCGAGGACTCGTCCGGCGCTCCCCGACCAGCCCGGAATTACACCGTTGTTTTTACACGGTCCCCACCGAAAGGTCACGAAAGAGTCAAGATCTTGGCACTCGCCACAAAGATCGAGGTGTGCAACGCAGCGAGGCCCGACCCCACCGGAGTGGGGTCGGGCCTCGCAGTACGGCTCTGGGTCGAGCAGTCAGGACCGGATCAGAAGTCCATGCCGCCCATGCCACCGGTCGGGTCGCCCATGGGAGCGGCGGCCTTCTCCGGCTTGTCGGCCACAACGGCCTCGGTGGTCAGGAACAGAGCCGCGATCGACGCAGCGTTCTGCAGCGCAGAGCGGGTGACCTTGACCGGATCGTTGATGCCGGCTTCGAGGAGGTCCTCGTATTCACCGGTTGCGGCGTTGAGGCCGTGGCCGGCGGGAAGGTTGCGCACCTTCTCGGCGACGACGCCGGGCTCGAGGCCTGCGTTGAAGGCGATCTGCTTCAGCGGAGCCTCGAGTGCGACCTTGACGATGTTGGCACCCGTGGCCTCGTCGCCCTCGAGCTTGAGGTCGTCGAGAACCGGAGCGGCCTGCAGCAGGGCCACGCCGCCACCGGCGACGATGCCTTCTTCGACGGCAGCCTTGGCGTTGCGCACGGCATCTTCGATGCGGTGCTTGCGCTCCTTGAGCTCGACCTCGGTCGCAGCGCCGGCCTTGATGACTGCAACGCCACCGGCCAGCTTGGCCAGGCGCTCCTGCAGCTTCTCGCGGTCGTAGTCGGAATCCGATGCCTCGATCTCGGCGCGGATCTGGTTGACGCGACCGGCGATGGCGTCGGGATCGCCCGCGCCCTCGACGATGGTGGTCTCGTCCTTGGTGACGACAACCTTGCGGGCCTGGCCGAGCAGCTCGAGGCCTGCGGTCTCGAGGGAGAGGCCGACCTCTTCGCTGACGACCTCGCCACCGGTGAGGATGGCAATGTCGGCGAGCTGAGCCTTGCGGCGGTCGCCGAAGCCCGGAGCCTTGACGGCGACGGACTTGAAGGTGCCGCGGATCTTGTTCAGGACGAGGGTGGACAGAGCCTCACCCTCGACGTCCTCGGCGATGATGACGAGCGGCTTGCCCGACTGGATGACCTTCTCCAGGAGCGGCAGCAGGTCCTTGACCGTCGAGATCTTGGAGCTGACGAGCAGGATGTACGCGTCTTCGAGGACGGCTTCCTGACGCTCGGCGTCCGTGGCGAAGTAGAGGGAGATGTAGCCCTTGTCGAAGCGCATGCCCTCGGTCAGCTCGAGCTGGAGGCCGAAGGTGTTGGACTCCTCGACGGTGATGACGCCTTCCTTGCCCACCTTGTCGATGGCCTCGGCGATCAGCTCACCGATCGCGGGATCGCCGGCGGAGATGCCTGCGGTCGCTGCGATCTGCTCCTTGGTCTCGACTTCCTTGGCGGTGTCGAGCAGCTTGGCGGTGACGGCCTCGACGGCCTTCTCGATGCCGCGCTTGAGGCCGAGCGGGTTCGCGCCGGCAGCAACGTTGCGCAGACCCTCGCGCACGAGCGCCTGGGCGAGCACGGTAGCGGTCGTGGTGCCGTCGCCCGCGACGTCGTCCGTCTTCTTGGCGACTTCCTTGACCAGCTCTGCGCCGATCTTCTCGTACGGGTCCTCGAGCTCGATCTCCTTGGCGATGGACACACCATCGTTGGTGATCGTGGGGGCGCCCCACTTCTTCTCGAGCACGACGTTGCGACCCTTGGGGCCCAACGTCACCTTGACAGCGTCGGCGAGGCTGTTCAGGCCCCGCTCGAGACCGCGACGGGCCTCTTCGTCGAACGCGATGATCTTGGCCATTGCGAAGTGATCCTCCGGATATCGGGGTGACACGCAGGACGACCAATGGTCGGTCGCCCCAAGTAACGCCTTCGGCCGGAATCAGTGCCCGCGACGGACGACCAGGGGTGTCGATAATTCCCGGTCTCACCGTCCCGACCTGGCACTCGTTTGTCGTGAGTGCCAACTGCATTTTTAGCACTCGAGGGTGGTGAGTGCAAGGTTACCTGCACTCACCACCCTCGTCACGGTGCAGACGGTCCCTGCACCACATCGATCAACGAGGCGTGGAGCCCACGCCCACGGCGCACCACTGCCCCGTGGCGGTGTTGAGAGCGAACGACTGAGCACCGACGCACGTCACACCGGTGGTGTCGGCCGTCGCTCCCGAACCCCAGCCGGCCACCGACAACGTGGTCGCCGGACCCTGCGCCCACGAATGGCTCAGACCGCCACCGAGGGCGTACGCGTACGAGCGTCCACCGTCACGGGCCGCACTGAGCGCGGTACCGAACCCGGTTGCCTGGGATTCGGCGGCACCCGCGGACTCGGCGACCGATACTGCAGTGCCACTGTCGGCTGCCGATGCCCGCGCAAAGCCCTCACCACTGGCCGTCGCACCACAGCTCGCCGTATCCGACACCAGGATCTGATTCTCGGACGGCGGCGACACACACGTCACGGGCGCGGCCGACGCCGTACCGGCACCCACCAAGGCAATCGATGCCGCGCTGACGGCAGCCGCCGCGAAGATCTGCGCAACACGACGACCGGAGAGGCCGGATCGGAGAGAACGAATGGACAAGAAGAGCTCCTCTGCGCTGGAAGAAGGAGGGAGAGAACCCTCGGGCGCAGGGTACCGGTCACACGAGTCGCAGGCGAGACCCACTTCACATCGATCGAAGCAACTCCGGAAGATCGGCGACGGAGTCGATCACGTGGTCCGGCTTGTCGACGGCGAGCTCGAGCACGGACCGACGAAACTTTCCGGTACGCACCAGAACTCCCGCCATCCCCAGCCGCTGTCCGGGCAGCACCTCGCCGTACAGATCGTCGCCGACCATCACCATGCGATCCGGCTCGACGCGCATGAGGTCCGCGGCCGCGAGGAAGCCCTGCATCGAGGGCTTACCCACCGCCACCACCATCTGACCGCTGAGCTCCTCGAGCCCCGGCAGATAGGCGCCCGTGTCGAGGCGCAGACCGTCGGGCCCCTGCCAGCTGGCCGCGCGGTGCATCGCGACGACCGGCACACCGTCGAGCATCAGCTCGGCAACGCGACTCAACGTCCGATGCGTGAACCCCTCCCCCGCACCGCCGAGTACCACCACGTCGGGGTCGGCGTCGTCGCGATCGATCCCGTCGAGATCGGCATCGACGTTGCCGTCGTTGAGCACCCAGCATCGGCGACCCGGATAGGTCTGCTTCAGATACTCCGCCGTGAGCGACGCGGCCGTGACGATCTCGTTCGCGTCGACGGGCATGCCGAGATCGCTGAGCGTTGCAGCGATCTCGGCACACGTCCGCGACGTCGTGTTCGTCAGGAAGGCCCGCGGCACTCCGCTCGCGCGGAGCTCCGCGAGGACGTCTGCGGCGCCGGGCACCGGCTCCCACGACGTCACGATCACGCCCTCGATGTCGAACAACACTCCAGCCACATCGCTCATACCCCCGAGCCTATCGCCCGGGGGGAAGCCGAATCGGACCGTGCCGATTCAGACGGTGCGAGCGAGCCGGTCTGCGAGCAGGTGCGTGAAGCGCGCGGGATCGTCGACCTCCCCGCCCTCGGCGATCAGGGCCATCCCGTACAGCAGCTCCGCGGTCTCGGCGAGCGCCGGATCATCCGTGCGGTCACCGTGTGCCGCGCGCAGCCCCGACACCAGCGGATGCCCGGGGTTCAGTTCGAGGATCCGCTTGGTCTGCGGCACCGGCTGACCCGACGCCTTGTACATGCGCTCGAGTGCCGGGGACATGCTGAACGTGTCGCCCACGACGCACGCCGGCGACGTCGTCAGACGCGACGACAGACGCACCTCCTTGACGTGCTCGTCGAGCGCATCCTTCATCCACGTCAGGAGATCACCGAACTCCTTCTCCTGCTCCTCTCGTCCGGCCTCGGCCGCCTTCTTCTCGTCCTCGGTGTCGAGGTCCACCTCGCCCTTCGCCACCGACCGGAAGGCCTTGCCTTCGAATTCGGGAACCGACGTCACCCACATCTCGTCGACCGCGTCGGTCAGCAGCAGGACCTCGATGCCCTTCGCCGTGAACGCCTCCATGTGCGGGGAACTTTCGAGCAGCTGCCGGGACTCGCCGGTGATGTAGTAGATCTCGTCCTGGCCGTCCTTCATGCGCTCGACATATCCGGCGAGGGTGGTCTGTTCGTCGGTGCTCGCCGTGGAATCGAACGACGAGACCGCGAGCAGAGTGTCGCGGTTGTCGGTGTCGGAGATCAGCCCTTCCTTGAGCACTCGGCCGAACTCGTTCCAGAAGGTCCGGTACTTGTCGGCGTCCTGGGATGCCATGTCCTTGACAGTGGACAGGACCTTCTTCGTGAGACGACGTCGGATGGCCCGGATCTGGCGGTCCTGCTGCAGGATCTCGCGGGAGACGTTCAGCGACAGGTCCTGCGCGTCGACGACGCCCTTGACGAAGCGCAGGTACTCGGGAATGAGGTCTTCGCAGTCGTCCATGATGAACACGCGTTTGACGTAGAGCTGGATACCCGTCTTGCGTTCGCGGGCGAACAGGTCGAACGGGGCGTGCGTCGGAATGAACAGCAGCGCCTGATATTCGAAGGTGCCCTCGGCCCGCATCGGGATGATCTCGAGCGGGTCGTCCCACGCGTGGGCGACGTGCTTGTAGAACTCGTGGTACTCGTCGTCCGACACCTCGTCGCGCGAGCGGGCCCACAGCGCCTTCTGCGAGTTGAGGGTCTTGGTCTCGAAGGTGACCTCGTCGGTGCCGTCTTCACCCTTGGTGGTCCGGGAGACCTCCATGCGGACGGGCCAGGCGATGAAGTCCGAGTACTTCTTGACGATCTCCTCGAGCTTCCACTGCGACGTGTAGTCGTAGAGGTGGTCGTCGGCGTCCTCGGGCTTGAGGTGAAGCGTCACCGAGGTTCCCTGCGGCGCGTCCTCGACGTCTTCGATCGTGTAGGTGGATTCACCGCTCGACTCCCACCGGGTTCCGGCATCCTGCCCCGGCTTGTGGGTGATGAGCGTGACCTTGTCTGCCACCATGAACGCCGAGTAGAAACCGATGCCGAACTGGCCGATCAGTTCCTCGGATGCCGCGGCGTCCTTTGCCTCGCGCAGCTTCTTGCGCATCTCAGCGGTGCCCGATCGGGCGAGGGTGCCGATCAGGTCGACGACCTCGTCGCGCGACATGCCGATGCCGTTGTCCCGGATGGTGAGGGTGCGGGCATCCTTGTCGACAACGAGCTCGATGTGCAGATCGGACGTGTCGACGTTCAGGTCCTTGTTCCGGAAAGACTCCAGGCGGAGTTTGTCCAGCGCGTCGGACGCATTGGAGATCAACTCCCGCAGGAAGGTGTCCTTGTTGGAGTAGATCGAGTGGATCATCAGATCCAGCAACTGGCGCGCCTCGGCCTGGAACTCGCGCTGTTCGACGTGTGTACTCAACTCACTGTCCCCTTCGACAAGCAGATTTCCTCCTCGAATATTAGGACGGCCCGAGCCCTGGCGTGCAGAACACCCCGTGTGGGCCATCATGGATGTAAGAGGTACCTCTGCGTCGACAGGAGTGCATCATGGCGATTCGTCGAGTGGTTGTGGCCGGTGCCGGCATCGTGGGGCTGTCCACCGCGTGGTTTCTGCAGGAACGGGGCCTTGCCGTCACCGTCGTCGACCGGACCGGCCCCGGAGCCGATACCACTCGCGACCGCGCGTCGTGGGGCAACGCAGGTTGGCTCGCGCCCGCCCTGACCCTGCCGCTACCGGAGCCGTCGGTATTGAAATACGGGCTGCGATCGATGTTCACGCCGTCGTCACCGGTGTATGTGCCGCCCACACTCGACCCGAAGCTCATCCGCTTCCTCGTGGACTTCGCCCGGCACTGCACCCGACGACATCAGATGGCGTCGCTGGAAATATTTGCCCAGGCCAACAGGGTTGCGTTGCGAGCGTACGACGACCTGGCCGACGGCGGCGTCGCCGAACAGACCCGCGACGCCGACCCTTTCCTCGCGGCATTCACCGCGGAGACCGACCGCGACCACCTGCTCGAGGAGTTCGATCACGTGCGGGCGACGGGTGGCGAAGTCGACTTCGATGTCCTCGATGCCGACGCGGTGCACTCGCTCGAACCCCTGCTCGGCGACAAGGTGCGCGCGGGAGTGCGGATCAGGGGCCAGCGATTCATCGATCCACCGAGATTCGTCGCCTCGCTCGCGGATGCGGTACGAGCACGCGGCGGTGAGATCCTCACCGGCTTCGACGTGACCGAAGTGCGCGACCCCGGCAACGGCGTGGTCGACGTGATCTCCGCGAACGGGTACGACGTGTCCGTCGATGCTGTGGTGCTCGCGACGGGTGCCCGGCTGAACACCCTGGCCCACGAGTTCGGTGTACGCACCCTGGTTCAGGCCGGTCGCGGGTACAGCTTCAGTGTGGTGCCCGACGAACTGCCGAAGAACCCCGTGTATTTCCCGGTACAGCGAGTGGCGTGCACTCCCCTGCACGATCGGTTCCGCATCGCCGGAATGATGGAGTTCCGGAAACCCGACGCACCGCTCGATCCGCGACGGATACAGGCGATCGTCGACACGACCCGTCCGCTCCTGCGCGATATCGACTGGAACGATCGGGCCGAGGAATGGGTCGGTTCGAGGCCGTGCACGGCCGATGGACTGCCTCTGGTCGGGGCCACCCGGTCGCCGCGGGTGTTCGTCGCAGGCGGTCACGGTATGTGGGGTGTCGCGCTCGGCCCGCTGACCGGCAGGTTGCTCGCGGATTCGATGACGGGCGATACCACCGATCCGATGCTGCGGCACTTCGACCCGCTGCGGTGACCGTCGTCATCCCTCGTTCGCGAGTCGCTTGTCCATGCTTTCGATCCAAGCGAGGACGGCGCGTTCGTAGGCGATTCCGAACTCGACGGTGGCGGCCGAGTAGTTCGGCAGGTCGTGGTGGGACAGGAGATCTTCATAGCCCGCGAGTTGACGTTCATGGGCTGCGCGGTAGTGGGCGAGCATCTCCGCGAGGCGTTCCGGCGGCAGGTGCTCAGCAAACGCAACGGTGAGCAGTAACGGGTGCCGGATGTTCTCCGGTCCGGGTTCTCGGCCGATCCACTCGCTGAACGCCTCCCGGCCTGCGTCGGTGAGCGCGTAGGGCTTGCGGTCACGCGGCCCCTTCTCGCCGGGTTCGATCAGGCAGTCGCGCTCCATCGCGGCGAGTTCGCGGTACACCTGACTGGTCGTGAGCGACCAGAACTTGCCGATCCGCTCCTGCGCCGTGGTCACCAGATCCCAGCCCGTTTTCGGACCCTCGTGCAGAAAACCCAGCAGCGACGCCGCGGTCGCATTCAGTGGCCGTCCGGCCATTGCGCGCTCCCTCCCTCAACGGTCACCACGAAAAGTGTTGACATTCCACTGTGGCATATCCATCATGGACAGTACGACATTCCACAATGGAGCATCCCGCCTGGAGGACCCATGGCAACCGAGAGCCCCTACGCTTCCGACTCCGACAGACTCTCCGATTCGGAACGCGATCAGTACGTCAGTGAACTCTCGCAGCATGTCGGTACCGGTCGTCTCACGATCGAAGAGTTCGACCGGAGGGCGGCTGCCGTCTACGCCTCGCAGATCGTCGCCGAGGCGCGTGCGCAGTTTTCCGATCTTCCCCAGAGCACCCCGCCCGCACCGCCGGTCACCGCGCGCTCTCCTCGGCTGCCGCTCCACCAACGGGTCGAATGGTCCGCCTGGCTCGGCGTGAGTGCGATCAACGTGCTGGTCTGGGCGCTCGTATCGCTCGGGACGACATCGATGGTCTACCCGTGGCCACTGTGGGTCATCGGACCGTGGGGGCTGGTACTCCTCGGCCGGACCGTGCTCGGAATCGAGGGCGGCGGATGTACCTCACGCGCACACGACGCACGACGGGAGGCCACGCGCGCCACCACCCTGGCCCACCGGGAGGCCATGCGCGCCCGATCGATCGCCCATCGGGAACAGCTCCGCTGCTCGTCACTCGCAGCGGCCTCGCATCACCGCTGACAGGTGAATCTGCGCAGGAGACACATCCGCGCAGTCACCGCCGCCTGTCACCCGCGTCTGCCATAGTCGGGCAACGACACCACGCGGGAGGCTGCGCCGATGTTTCTGCTCGACGATGTGCTGGTCTACAGCTCACGGGATCTGGCCGATGCCGCCCAGTGCGAGTTCTCACTGCTCAGCGCAGTAGACGCAGTGCTCGGCCGAGGGCAGCGTCCCGCGAGGGTCGCCGATCGGATGCTCGACCGCACCGCCCGTCTCGGGAACGCCCACGAGCAGCGCGTCCTCGACGGCTACCGCGACGAATTCGGCGACGGTGTCGTGCACATCCCCCGCCCCGACCACACGCGCGACGGCTACGAAGCGGCTGCGCGTGCCACGGTCGACGCTGCCCGCGCGGGTGCCGACGTGATCTACCAGGGCACCTTCTTCGACGGCCGGTTCGTGGGCTTCTGCGACTTCCTCGTCCGCACCGGCGACACGTATGCCGTGTACGACACGAAACTCGCCCGGCACGCGAGAGTCGAAGCGCTGCTACAGCTCGCCGCCTACGCCGATGCCCTCGCAGATACCGGAATCCCGGTCGCACCGCACGCCCACCTGATCCTGGGCGACAGCACGCTCGCGTCGTATCCCCTCGCCGACATCGCGCCTGTCTACGCGCAGCGGCGCAGGCATCTGCAGCACTTGGTCGACGGGCATCACAGGGCGGGAGACCCCGTGACCTGGACCAGCGGCGGACACACCGCGTGCGGCCGCTGCGACACGTGCGAGCCTCAGGTGGCGGCACACCGCGACCTGCTGATGGTCGCGGGAATGCGGTCGACGCAACGCGCCCGACTGATCGCAGGCGACGTCACGACGATCGACAGACTCTGTGCTCGCGACGAGCCCGTGCCGGGCATGTCGCACCGCACGTACGCCGCACTGCGGGCACAAGCGCAGGTTCAGGTGCGGCAGGAACAGACCGGCAAACCGGTCGTCGACGTCTACGAACCGGGTTCTCTTGCGGCCCTGCCCGACCCGGACGACGGCGACCTCTTCTTCGACTTCGAGGGCGATCCGCTGTGGTGCGAGGACGGCGGCCCCGACTGGGGCCTCGAGTATCTGTTCGGTGTCGTCGAACAAGACACCGGCACTCCGACGTTCCGTCCTTTCTGGGCGCACACGCGCGCCGAGGAGCGCCGCGCGCTGCTCGATTTCCTCGAGTACGTGGCGCAGCGCCGCCGAGTGCACCCGAAGATGCATATCTACCACTACGCGCCGTACGAGAAGTCGGCGCTGTTGCGCCTGGCGGGCCGGCACGGTGTGGGCGAGGAGGAAGTCGACGGTCTACTGCGCGACGGTGTCCTGGTGGATCTGTATCCCATTGTGCGCGCATCACTTCGAACCGGAGAGTCGTCGTACAGCATCAAGAAACTCGAGCCGCTCTACATGCCGGCGCGGCAAGGTGAGGTGGTCGATGCCGGTGCGTCGATCGTCGCGTACGCCGACTACTGCGATCTTCGCGACGCCGACCGAAACGAGGAGGCCTCGAAGCTGCTCGACTCGATCGCGTCGTACAACGAGGACGACTGCGTGTCGACGTTCAGGCTGCGCAACTGGCTGCTCGACCGGGCGGCGGAGCACGGTGTCGCCACCACCGGCGTCACACACGAGGAAGCCGCACTCCCACTCGAGCCGCACCCCGCAGAGGTCACACTGTGGGAATTCGCGGGCCGAGCTGCGCATCTACCGGACAGCCCCCACCCAACGGGTGAACGCACCGACGACCAGCAGGCGGCGGCGCTGATGGCGGCCTCGCTGGGCTACCACCGGCGGGAGCGGAAACCGTTCTGGTGGGCACACTTCGACCGGCTGTCGACTCCGGTGGACGAATGGGCCGAGACCCGCGACACGCTCGCCGCGACCTCCGTCGCGGTCGAGGAGGACTGGCATCTGCCACCGCGCAAGCGCAAGGCCCGGCGCCACCTGGCGGTCACGGGCGATTTCGACACCGGCAGCACAGCGCGGGCCGGCGATTCGGTGTTCCTTCTGTACGAGGCGCCGGCACCGGACGGGCTGCCCGACGGCGGCCCGTGGACCCGGGCGTGGTCGAGCGGGAAGATCCTCGAACGCCGGTCCGGCAGCAATTTCCACGACGTGCTCGTGATCGAGGAGTTGCTGCAGACCGACGAGGAGTATTCGGCTCTGCCGATGGCCGTCACGCCCGGCTCCCCGATCGGTGCGGCCGGCATCGAGAAGGCGATCGAATCTGCGGCCGACGCCATGTGCGCGTCGCTGCCTGATCTACCGGCCACGGCAGGTGTCGACATCCTGCGACGGATCCCGCCGCGCACGCGTTCCGGCGGGCTCCCCCCGGTCGGCGACGGCGGATTCCCGGACGCGATCACCTCGGCAGTCCTCGACCTCGTCGATTCGTATGTGGCCGTGCAGGGTCCGCCCGGTACCGGAAAGACGTACACGGGGTCCCGCGTCGTCGCCGCGCTCGTCCGCGAACACGGCTGGCGGGTCGGGGTGGTCGCGCAGTCGCATTCGGTGGTGGAGAACATGCTCGACGGTATCGTCGCCGCGGGCGTTCCCGGCGAAGTCGTGGTGAAGGCGAAGGCGAAGACCGTCGAGCCGGAATGGACACCCGCGAAAGACGCCAACGCCCTGACGCGGTATCTGGCCGGGCTTCACGACGGATATGTCGTCGGTGGCACCGCTTGGGATTTCACGAACACCAACTGCATCACGCCGGGCAGCCTGGATCTGCTGGTCATCGACGAGGCGGGACAGTTCTGCCTGTCCAACACCGTCGCGGTCGCGACGAGTGCACGGAATCTGTTGCTCCTGGGCGACCCTCAGCAGTTGCCGCAGGTCAGTCAGGGCACGCACCCCGAACCCGCCGACGCGTCGGCGCTGGGCTGGCTCGCCGAGGGGCACGGCGCGCTGCCCGCCGACCGGGGTTTCTTCCTGTCACGCACGTGGCGGATGCATCCCGACCTGTGCGCGCGGGTGTCGGATCTGTCGTACGAGGGACGGCTGTTGTCCCAGTCCGACCGAACCACCGCGCGCGCCCTCGACGGACTCCCACCGGGGGTGCACACGGTGACGGTCGATCATGTCGGCAACGCGACGTGCTCGGCCGAGGAGAGCGACGAGGTGGTGCGCCAGGTGCAGACGCTGCTCGGCACCGAGTGGCGCGACGGCCCCGAAGGCGCGTCGCGTCCCGTGGGAGAGAAGGACGTGCTCGTCGTCGCGCCGTACAACGCGCAGGTGGCGATGATCCGGTCCGGCCTGGCGGAGGTCGGGCTGACCCGGGTCGATGTGGGCACGGTCGACAAGTTCCAGGGTCGTGAGGCTCCGGTGGTGCTGATCTCGATGACGGCATCGGCGATCGAGGACGTGCCGCGCGGGATGTCGTTCCTGTTGTCGCGCAACCGGCTCAACGTCGCGCTCTCGCGGGGGCAGTGGTGTGCGATCGTCGTCCGGTCGCGTGCGTTGACCGATCATCTACCGTCGACTCCCGACGAACTGGTCGACCTCGGGGCGTTCCTGCGTCTGACCCGTTTCTGCGCCTGACCCGGTGACTGCCACCACATCATCGGATACGATCGACGCCAGTATTTTTGTAACCCTGAGTACCACGCACCGAGCAGGAGCATCCATGTCGAAGACCCTCGAAGCCACCATCGACGTCGCAGCAGACCCCGACCGGGTATGGAGTGTCGTCTCGGATCTGCAGCGCATGGGCGAGTGGAGCCCGCAGTGCCGCAAGATGATCGTCCGCGGCGGCAGTGTCGGCCCCGGAACCTCGACGATCAACATCAACCGCAAGGGCGTCCTGGTGTGGCCCACCACGTCGAAGGTTCTCACGTTCGAGCCCGGGCGCGAGCTGCGCTTTCGCGTCAACGAGAACCGCTCGATCTGGTCATTCGTCCTCGAACCCACCGAGACGGGCACCCGGATCGTGCAACGCCGCGAGGCTCCCACCGGCACCAGCAAGGTCTCGCAGACCCTCATCAAGTACATCCTCGGAGGTCAGGAGAACTTCGACGACGACATGGTCGTCGGCATGAATTCCACCCTCGCCCGGATCAAGAACGAAGCGGAGGCACGCGCAGCCGTCTGACCACACGTCTCTATACTCACGTACTCTCGGGTGTCCTGGGGACAGCCCGTCCGGGCAACCCGACGAACGTGAGTGAAGAGGAGCCGTGGCACGTAAGCCCACACCCGCTGGAACACCACCGACCAGCGGTGCAGCACATGTCGTCGATCTGATCAAGAAGGCCGTTCCGCCGCTTCACCCCGGCGGAGTGCCGTTCGTCGTCGCACCCCTGGCAGTGGCTGTACTCGGCCGCAAGCGCAAGTGGGTCCGCCGTGCGGGCCTCGCTTCCGCCGCCGCCACCGCGACGTTCTTCCGGCACCCCCACCGGGTGCCGCCCAACCGGGTCGGTATCGCCGTCGCACCCGCCGACGGTGAGGTCGCGCTCGTCGACACGGCCGTGCCGCCCGCCGAACTCGGCCTCGGCACCGAACCGCTCCCCCGCGTGAGCATCTTCCTGTCGGTGCTCGACGTACATGTGCAGCGCAGTCCCGTCGGCGGCATCGTCCGCAAGGTCGTGCACCAGCCCGGGAAGTTCCTCTCCGCCGACCTCGCCGACGCGAGTGAGGTCAACGAACGCACGAGCATGCTGCTCGAGATGCGCGACGGCACCCAGGTCGGGGTCGTGCAGATCGCCGGCCTACTGGCTCGACGCATCGTGTGCGACGCACAGGTGGGCGACACGGTTCCCATCGGCGACACGTACGGACTCATCCGCTTCGGCTCTCGCGTCGACACATATCTTCCTGCGGGGAGCACACTGCTCGTCGAACGCGGTCAGCGCACGATCGGTGCGGAGACCGTCATCGCTCAGTTGCCTTCCACGCCGGTGCTGTGACCCCCCTCAAACCGAGTGCACCCGCCGGGGACGACAGCGGAGTGTCTCGCAGTCGTCCCGCGGCGGTGCGTCTGCTACCGAGCGTGATCACGATCCTTGCGCTGTCGGCAGGACTGTCTGCCGTGAAGTTCGCACTCGACGGAGAACTCGGCATCGCCCTCGGCATGATCGGGGCCGCCGCGGTTCTCGACGCACTCGACGGTCGTATCGCACGCCTGCTCGACGCGACCAGCAAGATCGGTGCCGAACTCGACTCGTTGTCCGATGCCATCGCGTTCGGCGTCGCACCCGCACTCGTGCTGTACGTGACGTTGCTCGACGACAGCGCACTGGGCTGGATCATCGCGTTGCTGTACGCAGTGAGCATCGTTCTGCGCCTGGCGCGCTTCAACACCCTGCTCGAGGACGACTCCGTCCCCGCGTACGCCCGTGAGTACTTCGTAGGCGTGCCGTCACCGGCGGGCGCCATCATCGCGTTGAGTCCGATTGCGGCGTACATCCAGTGGGGCGACGGCTGGTGGTCGTCGTTCCCGCTCGTCCTGGTGTGGACGCTCATCTCCGCAGGCCTGATCGTCAGCCGGATCCCCACCCTCGCCATGAAGTCCGTGTCGGTGCCACCACGTCTCGCGATCGGCCTGCTGGCGCTCGTCGCGGCCGGCGCAGCAGCGCTCGTCACCTATCCGTTCATCCTGATGCTGGTGCTGGTGGGCGTGTACCTGCTGCACATCCCATTCGCGATCCGCTCCCGGCGGTGGGTGGCGGCGCGCCCTGCGACGTGGGACATCAAGCCCTCGGAACGACGGGCAATCCGCGCCGAGTCGCGTGCACTGCGGCCCCGGCGCGCAGTTGGCCGACGCATGCTCACCGCGACGGGACGTTCCTCGGCGCGCCTCGGCCTGCGTCGCCCGCGCGGACGCTGACCACGATCTAGGCTCGTGCGGGTGACCACCCCACAACTCGCGCTGACCGTCCGGCTCAACACTTCCGCAGCAGATGCCCGCCGCGGAATCGTTCGCTTGCATCCCGAGGTGCTCACCGCCCTCGGGCTGCGCGAATGGGATGCGATCGCACTCACCGGGGCGCGGCGCACCGCGGCCGTCGCAGGACACGCACCGGCAGGCACTCCCACCGGGACGATCCTCCTCGACGACGTCACCCTCTCCAATACCGGACTGCGGGAGAACGCCACCGTGGTCGTCGCACCTGTGACCGTGTACGGGGCGCGGGGGGTGACGGTCACCGGCTCGTCCCTCGCCAGCGCGTCGATCCCCGCCGTCACCTTGCGTCAGGCGCTGCTCGGCAAGGTCGTCACCGTCGGCGACGCGGTGTCGCTGCTGCCGCGCGACCTCGGCCCCGGCACCAGCAGCGCCGACACCACGCGCGCACTGTCACGGACCTTCGGTATCGCGTGGACGACGGAGCTGCTCACCGTCTCGGCCGTCGATCCGGCCGGTCCGGTCAGTATCCAGCCGAATACCGCCGTCTCCTGGGCCACGGGGAACGCCGCCGATGCCCGACCGGCTGTTGCGCCGTCGGTCACCGCACCGTTGACGGAGTACACGCCCGAGGCCGGGACGCAGCGACCGTCGGCACCCCCCGTCGAAGATCTCGTCGGACTGCAGGCGCAGGTCGGCAAGCTCGCCGAATGGCTGAAGCTCGCCCTCGACGAACCGGAACTGTTGCGCACCCTCGGCGCGTCTCCCCACCTCGGCGTGATGATCACCGGGCCCGCCGGAGTCGGCAAGACCACGTTCGCGCGGGCGGTGCTCGCGAACCGCCGTGTCGTCGAGGTCGACGGCCCGAGTATCGGTGCACTCGCCGCCGCCGATCGACTGGCGCGGATCACCGCAGTCGTCGACGCGGTCCGAGACGGGGGCGTCCTGCTCATCACCGATGTGGACACCGTTCTGCCCTCCGACGCGGAGCCGGTGGCGACGCTGATCCTCGAGCAACTCCGCCACGCGGTCGAGACCGACGATGTTGCCCTGGTCGCGACCTCCGCCGCACCCGACAGCGTCGATCCGCGGGTGCGGACACCCGAGATCTGCGACCGTGAACTGTCGCTGCCGTTGCCCGACGGCGCCACCCGTCGCGCCCAGCTCGAGGTGCTGCTGCGATCGGTGCCGTCCACCGGCCTCGATCTCGATGCGATCGCGGAGCGCACCCCCGGCTTCGTCGTCGCCGACCTCGCTGCACTGTGCCGGGAGGCCGCGCTGCGCGCCGCCTCTCGCGCGAGCCGCGCCACCGACGAACCGAAACTGACGCAGGACGACCTCGTCGGCGCGCTCGAGGTGATCCGGCCGCTGTCCCGCTCCGGATCCGAGGAACTGGCGATCGGGAGCGTGAGCCTCGACGACGTGGGCGACATGGTCGAGACGAAGCAGGCACTCACCGAGGCCGTGCTGTGGCCACTGCAGCATCCCGATTCGTTCGCGCGACTGGGAGTGGACCCACCTCGCGGGGTGCTGCTGTACGGTCCGCCCGGCTGCGGTAAGACGTTTCTCGTGCGCGCGCTGGCGAGTACCGGCCGGCTGAGCGTGCACGCCGTCAAGGGCGCCGAACTGATGGACAAATGGGTCGGCGCATCGGAGAAGGCGGTGCGTGAACTGTTCCAGCGCGCGCGGGACTCCGCGCCCTCGCTCGTGTTCCTCGACGAGATCGACGCCCTCGCACCACGCCGCGGCCAGAGTTCGGACTCCGGGGTGTCGGATCGTGTCGTGGCATCGTTGCTGACCGAACTCGACGGTGTCGAGCCGCTCCGCGACGTGGTGGTGGTCGGGGCGACCAACCGCCCGGACCTGATCGATCCGGCGCTGCTGCGCCCCGGGCGACTCGAGCGGCTGGTGTTCGTGCCGCCGCCGGACGCCGACGCGCGCGCCGCGATCCTGAAGACCGCAGGCCGGTCGGTGCCCTTGGACGACGACGTCGACCTCGATGCGCTCGCCGAGGATCTCGACGGCTACTCGGCGGCCGACTGTGCGGCGGTCCTGCGCGAGGCGGCGCTGGCCGCGATGCGTCGGCGGGTCGACGCGGCTGCGGTGACCTCCGAGGACGTCGCCGCTGCCCGCGAGACCGTCCGGCCGTCGCTCGATCCCGTGCAGGTCGAGCAACTGCGGGCGTACGCGGACGGACGCTGACGTGTCGCCGACCTCGACGTCCGTCCGCGCCGGCGCACCGGCTGCGCTCGCCGCGGCGGCATGCGCATCCGCGGTCGCGGGATTCGTCCTGCTCGTCGGCGAATCGGCGCTCCCGAGCGGCACCCGCAGCGACTTCTCGCCGATGATCACCGCGGTCCTCGCCGTGGTGTCGGTGGTGGGCCTGCAACGGTCCGGTTCGCCGCGGACGGCGTGGTCGCTGGGAGCCGGCGCGGTACTCGTGCTCGGCTCGGTCCGATATCTGGTGCCGGAGGGTGCCTCGACCGACACCCTCACCACCGTCGGTGTGGTCGCCTCCGGGACGACGGGGGTGCTGCTGGGCGCCGCGGTCGCGGGGGCATGGGCGGTATCGAACGGACCGTGGGCGCTGCTCACGGGTGCCTGGTCTGCGTTCCTCACCGCCGCCGCGGTCGGTGTGCAGGTGCCGGTCGATCCGGTGCGGTGGACGATCACGCAGTGGCTGCTGGCGATCGCACTGGTGGCGCTCGTCGCGGCGGCGCTGACCGCCACGCCCGGGGGTCGTGCACAGCGATTCGACCCGCAACTACTCGTAGTGACCGCGCTCGCTGCGGGCGTGCTTGCTCTCGGTTACCGGTTGCTCGGGGAACTGGTGACCTCCGAGGCAGGGTCCGGTGGAACGCGGATGTGGTTCGTCGCGGTGGGCGCTCTCGTGGTGGTGGTGATCGGCGCCGAGGTCGTCGCCCGTGTCGTCCCCTCTGGTGACGACCGCTTCGTGCTGGCGGTCACCGGCGCGGTGGCTGCGGTATATCCGGCGATGCTCGAGTTGTTCGGCAGCGAGCAGTGGTGGCTGCCGCTGCTCGTGGTCGCTGCTGTTGCCGTCGGCGTGTGGTGTTCCCCGTACGTTCCGTACGCGGCTGCCGGCCTCGTGGTGGCGCTGGCCGTCTCTACGGCCGCGGTGCTGTGGCCGCAGTTCGCCGAGAACGTTCCCCTGCCGGTGCGCCTGGTGCTCATCGCCGCGGGAGCAGGGCTGGCGCTCGCCGCCTCGTTGCCCGGATCGGCGTCCGTCGCTGCGTTGGGGTTGTCTCTGCCGGTGCCGATGACGGCGGTGATCGGAGCAGTGTGGCTGGTTCCTGCCGACCCTCGGTGGCCGGCTCTCGCTCTCGCGGCGGTGGGTGCCGTGTGCGCCTGGCAGGTGAGATGAGTCCTGTCGTTCCCCGTGTCGCCCCCGATTCGCAACGGTGCAAAGCCTCTCGTTAGTATGGGCTCATTCCGATTTGCCCATTAACGGCGAACGGCGCGCATGTCGGGGCGTCCCGCGTTTCGGCTTCGGTGTCGGTCGCATTGTCAATTCTGCGCCGGTCACCTCCGATTGCAGGCTGAATACAGGACCGTTTCACCCCGCCGCCTGGCCCGATCCCGACGGAGTGCCTTTTGCTCGCCATACTCATCGCTCACGCGGTTGCCGCGATCCTGGCACCGCCGCTGGTCAGAGTCATGGGGAGAAACGCGTTTCTGCCGTTGGCGCTCGTGCCGCTGGCGAGCCTGGGCTGGGTCATCGCGAACTGGGGTACCGAGCAGGAACTGAACATCCGGTGGGCTTCGGCAGTGTCGATGGACATCGACATGCGGTTCGATTCCCTCTCCGCCGTCATGTGCCTGCTGGTGCTCGGTATCGGTTCACTGATCCTGCTCTATTGCGCGCGCTATTTCGAAGACGACGAGCCGCGTCTGGGAATCTTCGCAGCCGAGATGGTGGCGTTCGCCGGCACCATGTTCGGTTTGGTCACCAGCGACAACATGCTGGTGCTGTACACCTTCTGGGAGTTGACGACGGTTCTGTCGTTCCTGTTGGTGGGTCACTATGCCGAACGTGCGTCGAGTCGCCGTGCCGCGACGCAGGCGCTGCTCGTGACCACGGCCGGCGGCCTCGCGATGCTCGTCGGCATCATCATCCTCGGCCAGCTCGTGGGCAGCTACAACCTGTCCGCGGTGATCGAGGCAGCACCCGCCGGCTGGCTACCGAGCGTCGCCATCGTGTTGGTACTCATCGGTGCATTGTCGAAGTCCGCGGTGGTGCCGCTGCACTTCTGGCTTCCCGGTGCGATGGCCGCCCCCACACCGGTGTCCGGCTATCTGCACGCCGCCGCGATGGTGAAGGCCGGTATCTACCTGATCGCGCGTCTGGCCCCCGCGTTCGCCGACGCAGCGCCGTGGCGACCGATCGTCATCACCCTCGGCCTCGTCTCGATGATCCTCGCCGGCTGGCGCGCGCTCCGTGCGTTCGACCTGAAACTGATTCTCGCGTTCGGCACGGTCAGCCAGCTCGGATTCCTCACCGCACTGGTCGGCATCGGCAGCCGTGAAGCAGCACTCGCCGGCCTGACGATGGTGATCGCGCACGCCATGTTCAAGGCCTGCCTGTTCATGGTGGTCGGGGTCATCGACCACTCGACGGGCACTCGCGACATCCGCAAACTCGCGCACCTCGGGTTGAAGACTCCGATCCTCGCGGTGGTGGCGGCCCTTGCCGCGGCGAGCATGGCCGGACTACCACCGTTCATCGGTTTCGTCGGCAAGGAGGCCGCGCTCGAGGCAGCACTGGTCGCCGAGGTGCTTCCGGAGTGGGCGCGCATCGCCGTCGTCGCGGGCATGGTGCTCGGCTCGATCCTCACCCTCGCCTACAGCATCCGCTTCATCTGGGGAGCCTTCGGCCGCAAGCAGCTCAAGCGCCCGAGCCCGGCGGTACAGAGCCTTCACGCTCCCGGTCCGCTGCTGCTCTCGGCACCGTCGCTGCTCGCGGTCGGTGGTCTCGCGGCAGGATTCGCGGCACCCTGGGTCGATACACTCGTCGCGCCCTACGCCGACACGCTGCCTGCCTCCCTCTCCAAGCCCTACCACCTGGCGCTCTACCACGGATTGACGCTGCCGCTCGCGCTGACCGCAGTCGTCATCGTGGGTGGTATCAGCCTGTATCTCGCGCACCGCACGGTCGCACGACTGCGGTTCGAACATCCCCCGCTCGGCAACGCCGACCGCATCTACGACGCGACCCTGCGCGGCATGGACACCCTGTCGACAAGACTGACGAGTTTCATCCAGCGAGGTTCGCTGCCGCTGACCCAGGCCACGATCCTCGTCACCCTCGTGCTGCTGCCCACCGTGGTGATGTTCGTCTTCGGGGCGGGCAACACACCTGCGTTCCGCGTGTGGGACACCCCGTGGCAATTCACCGTCGCCGTGATCATGATCGGCGGCGGCATTGCCGCAACCGTGATGCGGAACCGGCTCGCCGCTGTCCTGATGGTCGGTATCACCGGCTACGGTCTCGGCGTCCTGTTCGCACTGCAGGGCGCCCCCGACTTGGCACTGACACAGTTCCTCGTCGAGACCGTCACCCTCGTGATGTTCGTGCTGGTACTGCGAAAACTTCCGCCCGAAAGCGATCCGCAGGCCGAGATCGGCAAACGCGGACCCCGCGCGCTGCTCGGTATCGCGGTCGGTGCGGTGGTGACCGTCGTCGGAGCGTTCGCTGTTGCTGCGCGCACTGCCGAACCGATCTCGCTGCAACTCCCCGAGTTGGCATATGAACTCGGCCACGGCAAGAACGTCGTGAACGTGCTGCTCGTCGACATTCGCGCATGGGACACACTCGGCGAGATCTCGGTCCTGCTGGTCGCCGCGACCGGCGTCGCAAGCCTGGTGTTCCGCACCCGCCGGTTCGGTACCGCACCGCGTGTCTCCGACGCACCCGCCTCTCAGCTCGATGCGGCGGGGTCGAACTCCGAGATCACCTGGCTACGCGGCGGTGATCTGATCGATCCGCGCTACCGGTCGCTCGTCCTCGAGGTCACCACCCGGCTGGTGTTCCCCACGATGATGGTGCTGTCGGTCTACTTCTTCTTCGCCGGACACAACGCCCCGGGCGGCGGCTTCTCCGGTGGTCTCGTCGCCGGGCTGGCTCTCGTCCTGCGTTATCTGGCAGGTGGACGCTACGAACTCGGAGAGGCGGTTCCCATCGACGCCGGCAAGATCCTCGGACTCGGCCTGACCTTCGCCGCAGGCACCGCACTGTTCTCGCTCTTCCTCGGTGCGCCGGTGCTCTCGTCGGCGGTCCTCGAGGTGACATTGCCGTTGATCGGCGACATCAAACTGGTCACCGCGCTGTTCTTCGACCTCGGCGTGTACCTGATCGTCGTCGGACTGATCCTCGATGTGCTGCGAAGCCTCGGAGCCCGGCTCGACGCCGAGGTCGTGGGTGAGCGCCGATGACCACGAATCTCACGCTGGTCGTCATCGTCGGAGTGCTCGTCGCCTGCGGTGTGTATCTGCTGCTCGAACGCAGCATCATCAAGATGCTGCTCGGCCTGCTGCTCATCGGCAACGGCGTCAACCTGCTGATCATTGCTGTCAGCGGCCCGGCCGGAGACGCCCCCGTCGTCGGGTCCGACAATGTGATCCGGGAAGAGATGGCCGATCCGCTCGCGCAGGCCATGGTGCTGACATCGATCGTGATCACGATGGGTATCGCGGCGTTCGTGCTGGCGCTGACGTACCGCTCGTACTCGATCCGCGCACGCGACGAAGTCGAGAACGACCCCGAAGACACGATGGTGTCGCGGCGGCGGACTCTCGCCGAAGCGCCCGGTCGCGACCGCTCCGACGACCCGGTCACCGGTGTACCGAGCAAGAGCGGCGACGCGTTCGATGCCGAAGGCAATCCGATCCCGCTCGACCAGCTCACCAACATCGAGGACCTCGAGGTCTACGAGGATCTGCACGACGGCGATTTCGACGACCCCACCGACTCCGTCTACGACGATCCACGCAACCCCGGCAGCGGAAATCCTCACCCTCGCCCCCGGCCCCTCCCGTCTCCCGTTACCGACGACGACGCTGCCGGAGACGGGGACACCGGAAACGCAGGGAAGGCCGAGAACGACGGTAAGGGGGACGACCGATGACACTGGACACCGCCGTTCTCATCCCGCTGCCCATCCTCATCCCGCTGCTCGCTGCCGCCGTCACCCTTATTCTGGGCCGCCGCCCGCGGGCCCAGCGGTTCGTCACCGTCGGTGCTCTCGTCGCGTCG
The DNA here is from genome assembly GCF_042729855.1 of Rhodococcus sp. NPDC060090. Taxonomy (NCBI): domain Bacteria; kingdom Bacillati; phylum Actinomycetota; class Actinomycetes; order Mycobacteriales; family Nocardiaceae; genus Rhodococcus; species Rhodococcus sp. NPDC060090. Next base: position 70,263 of record NZ_JBHWXB010000001.1, read on the forward strand.
CTCGTGGTCGCGGTCGCATTGCTGTATTTCGCCGATCAGGACGGCATCGAGGTCGTACAGGTCGGCGGGTGGGAAGCGCCGATCGGCATCTCCCTGGTGGCAGACCGGCTCGCAGCGCTGATGCTCGTCATCGCAGCCATCGTGTTGCTGTCCGTCATGCTGTTCGCCGTCGGTCAGGGTATCCACGACGGCAATGAACAGCAGCCGGTGTCGATCTTCCTGCCCACCTACCTTGCACTCACCGCGGGTCTGAACATCGCGTTCCTCGCGGGCGACCTGTTCAACATGTTCGTGGGATTCGAGGTACTCCTCGCCGCGTCGTTCGTGCTCTTGACCTTGGGAGCAAGCGCCGACCGCGTGCGCGCCGGGGTCTCGTACGTGATGGTCTCGATGGTGTCGTCGATGATCTTCCTCGCCGGTATGGCGTTCGCCTACGCCGCGACGGGAACATTGAATCTGGCGCAGATGGCGTTGCGGATGGACGACGTACCTTCGGGAACTCGGACCGCGATCTTCGGCGTGCTGCTGGTGGCGTTCGGCATCAAGGCCGCGATCTTCCCGCTGTCGTCGTGGTTGCCCGACTCCTATCCCACCGCTCCCGCCCCCGTCACCGCGGTCTTCGCCGGCCTGCTCACCAAGGTCGGTGTGTACGCGATCATCCGTGCACACACCCTGATCTTCCCGCAGGGTGAGCTCGACAGCGTACTGCTTGTCGCCGGTCTGCTGACCATGCTCGTCGGCATCCTCGGTGCCATCGCGCAGAACGACATCAAGCGTCTGCTGTCGTTCACCCTCGTCAGCCACATCGGCTACATGGTGTTCGGTATCGCGTTGTCGAACGAGGCCGGGCTCGGCGGCGCGGTGTTCTACGTGGCACACCACATTCTGGTGCAGACCACGCTGTTCCTCGTCGTAGGCCTGATCGAACGCCAGGCCGGATCCGCGTCACTCCGCCGCCTCGGCGGTCTGGCGTTGACGAGCCCGCTGCTCGCCGTCCTGTTCCTCATCCCCGCCCTCAACCTCGGCGGAATCCCACCGTTCTCCGGATTCATCGGCAAGGTCGCATTGCTGCAGGCGGGCGCCGCGGACGGGTCTGCCCTCGCGTGGGTTCTCGTCGCAGGCGGCACTCTCACCAGCCTCTTGACGTTGTATGCGGTGGCTCGGGTCTGGGCCAAGGCGTTCTGGCGTGCCCGCGCCGACGCTCCCGAGGGCGACCTCGCCGACATCGGGCCGTCTGCGCTGATCGACGAGTCCGAAGCCGATATCGCGTTCGAGGAGCGGGCTGATGTCGGCAAGATGCCGGCAGCAATGCTCGGTCCGACGATCGCGCTGGTAGTGATCGGTGTGGCGTTGACCGTGTTCGCCGGACCGTTGCTCGACATCAGCGACCGCGCCGCCGAGAATCTGCGCGACCGCTCGGTGTACATCGAGGCCGTGTTGGGAGAAACGCCATGATCAACCGCGGCAATGTACTACGCCTGTCCGTGATCATCTGGATGGCGTTCGTATGGGTACTTCTGTGGGGCACCTTCAGCATCGCCAACGTCCTCGGCGGGCTGTTCGTCGCTGGAATCATCGCGGTACTGCTCCCGCTGCCGAAGGTGCCGGTGGAAGGGCGGGCCCACCTGCTGTCGGCCCTTCGACTCGGGGTGTACATCTTCGTCGAGTCGATCAAGTCGACGATCTCGGTCGCGTGGCTGGCGATCCGCCCGGCAGCGCCCCCGGTGACAGGGGTACTGCGATGCCGGTTGACCATCAAGTCCGATCTGGTGCTCACCCTGTGGACCGACATCATGAACAACATCCCGGGCACGATGGTCCTCGAGATCGACCAGGTCAGGCGGATCATGTACGTGCACGTGCTGGACGTGAGCACCGACAAGGCCGTCGCCGACTTCTACCGCTCCGCACGATTGATCGAACGTCTTCTCATCGACACCTTCGAACGGGACTCGGAATGGCAACCCAGCCCCTGGAGAAGCGGGACGGAGGAAGCGATATGACCGTGATACTCGTGGTTTCGGGTGCCCTGCTGTTCACGTCGTCCCTGCTGATCGGATATCGGGTGCTGGCCGGGCCCAGCTCGCTCGACCGCCTCGTCGGAGTCGATGCGCTACTCGCCATCGCCATCTGCGGCGTGGCGATCTGGATGGTCTACACCCGCGACACCACCCTCGCGCCCGCAGTGGTTGCGCTGGCGCTCGTCGGATTCATCGGATCGGTCTCGGTCGCACGGTTCCGGGTGCGTGACGAAGAATGAGCAACTTCTTGGACATCGTCGGACACGTACTGATCCTCATCGGGGCGGTGATCTCGCTGACCGCGGCGATCGGCGTCGTCCGCTTCCGCGACACGCTCTCCCGTATGCACCCGGCGACGAAACCTCAGGTCATCGGGCTCCTGTTCGTCCTCAGCGGCGCGATGCTCAGCCTGTGGGGCTCGTTCGACGTGTGGATGCTCGCGTTGGCCGGGATGTTCATGGTGCTCACCGCACCCGTGATCGCACACCGTGTGGGCAGCATCGCTTATCGGGAACAGCTCGGCCGCGACGGGCTTCTCGACGAGAAGGACGTTCCTCCCTACCGGGTCTAGGAGCGGGCGCCGACCCGGCCGCACAAGCACTCAGCCGCACAAGCACTCAGCCGCACAAGCACTCAGCCGCACAAGCACTCAGCCGCACAAGCACTCAGCCGCGCAGCTCCTCGACCAACGAATCGACGACCGCGACCAGGTCCCCACCGGAGTGCTCCGCAACACGTCGCTGACGCTGGTACGACGCCCCGCGAACCGGGATGTCCGCCACGGCGGCGAGTTCGTCGGCGCATCCGAGCCGGGCCGAGGTCGGGGTGAGCTGCTCGAGCAGATCATGCAGATCGTCGGTGACCAGGCGTTCGCGGCAGGCAGGATCGAGAATCACCTCGGCGTCGAGGCCGTAACGGGCCGCCCGCCACTTGTTCTCCTTGACGTGCCACGGCTGGAGAGTCGGCAGTTCTTCCCCCCGGTCGAGACATTCGTCGAAGTGGACGACGAGACAGTGGACGAACGCGACGAGCGCTCTGAGCTCGGCCATGTTGGTGATGCCATCGAAGACCCGGACTTCCAGGGTCCCCCACCTGGGCGCGGGTCGGATGTCCCAGTGCATCCCACCGGGTTTGCTGATGACACCCGATTTGAGCTGATCTTCGATGAATCGGGTGTACTGCTCCCAGTCGGCGAAGTGGTACGGCAGTCCGGCGGTGGGCAGCTGCTGGAACATCAGCGCCCTGTTGCTGGCGTACCCGGTGTCGAGCCCCGCCCAGATCGGCGACGACGCCGACAGCGCCAGCAGGTGCGGGTACTTGACGAGCATGGCGTTGAGAATCGGAATGACCTTGTGCGGCGACGACACTCCGACATGTACGTGCACACCCCAGATGAGCATCTGGCGGCCCCACCATCGGGTGCGTTCGATCATCTCGTCGTATTCTGGTGATTGGGTAACCACCTGGTCGGTCCACTGCGCGAACGGATGGGTGCCCGCACACATCAGGTCGACGCCGAGCGGGTCGGCGGCACGACGCAGCAGACCCAGCGATTCGGTGAGATCGTCGACGGCCTCCGCGACGGTGTCATGGACATCGGTGACCAATTCGACGGTGTTGCGCAGGAATTCCTTGGTCAGACGCGGTGTGTCGCCCGGGAGCTCACCGACCGCGTCGAACACGACCGCAGCGGTATTGGACAATTCGCGGGTCGTCTTGTCGACCAGCGCGATCTCCCATTCCACACCGAGTGTCGGGCGCGGAGAACCCGGAAATTCGACAACCACTTCTCGATCCAACCACAGGGCCCACCCGACCGAGTGCTGGTCGAGTGGGCCCTGTGAGCGAAATTACGAGCGGTGCGCTCAGCCGACCACACCGCAGGCGAGACGATCGCCTGCATTGTCCTGATGCACGACCACGGAAGTTCCTTCGTCGCCCTGGAGATCGTCGAGCGTGAACGCCGCGGTGGTGACCGTCGCGGTCGCGGAGCCGTCCTCGTGGACAACGACGGAAAGCAGGTCGCCGCTCTCCGGGACACCGGTGTGGCCGGGCACCTGCAGGTGGGCACCGGCCGACAGGAACGCGCCGGGCTCGCCGCCGGTGGGAGCCGCCGACTCGGGCTCACACACACCGAACTCGTGGACGTGCACACCGTGGTATCCGGGTTCGAGGCCTTCGACGTCGACGGTCACTTCGATGTTGCCATCGTGCTCGGCGAAGGTCACGGTGCCGGCGGACTCGCCCGCGGTGGTCTCGAGGTCTGCGGTGAGAGACTGGCCCGACGCCACCGCGCCGTCGCCGTCCGATGCACTGTCCTCGGATTCGCTGCCGTGCGAATCGTCTGCCGGTGCCGACGACCCCGTCCACACCGGCGGTGTGGTACCCACAACGGTGGTGGCTTCCTCGTTGTTCGAGCACGCGCTCAGACCCACCGCGGCGATCGCGACGATCGGGGCCAGGGCACGCCAGGTCATGCGACGAGTGGAACTGGGGGCCATCAAACCGCTCCTTCGAAGTACCGAAAAGTCACCTGATCATAGCCGGGGCCGTTCACGCCTCTCCCGGTGACGGCAGTGTCGTCGCCCGGTCGTCTGTCGAGATCGATTTCACGGCTCCGCGACGATGACGATCACACCCGGTGCCGAGTCCGCGATTCCTTCGAAACGCGGCTGCGCGGTGACGCCGAGAGCGCCTGCCACGGCCTCCGCGGTCTCCTGCTCGCCGGAGCCGGTGCCGTAATACACGGACGTCTGTGCCAGAAGGCCTTCGCTGTAGTTGCCGGTCTCGGCGATGGTGAAGCCCTCGTCTTCGAGCAGCGTCGCGGTCTGTGCGGCGAGCCCGGCGATGTTGCTGTTGTTGTAGACGCGCACGTCGGCCGATGACGCCGTTGCTCCGGAAAGCGACGAACCCGATGATGCAGCACCCGATGTTCCCAGGCTCGATGTACCGGGGCTCGGTGTACCAGGGCTCGGTGTATCGGCGCCCGCTGCTCCTGCGCCCGCTGCTGCACTCGGAGGCGATCCCCCGGCCGCCGGAGCAGGAGGCCGGGCTGTCGCCGGTGCAGGCACGGCAGCGGAGCTGGTCTCCGAGGCGGTCTCGGTGGTGGCGGCCGCTGTCGACGCTGCGTCCTCATCCGAACCGCCGAGCGATGCGAATCCGATCCCGGCGAAGAGGATCGCCAGAGAGATCAGCAGCATCGCAATGGCTCGTAGCGGTAATCCGGAGGATCCCCGGTTCGCGTTCTCGGCGGTTCTGCTCACGCCCTCGACCATAGTTGGCCGATCGGCCGACGCGTGCCGCGCGCTAGCGTGTCGTCTCGAATCCGAGGCGACGAGCGGCGCGCGCTTTCTGCCGACTGGAGCGCAATCGACGAAGCCGCTTGACGAGCATCGGGTCGGTGGCGAGCGCTTCCGGACGGTCGATCAGAGCGTTGAGCACCTGGTAGTAGCGAGTTGCGGACAGTCCGAACAACTCCTTGATCGCTTCTTCCTTCGCGCCGGCGTACTTCCACCACTGCCGCTCGAACGCCAGGACGTCGTGCTCGCGGCGACTCAGGCCGTGCTCGCCGATATCGTTCGGGCCGTCTGTCTCGAAAGGGCTGCCACCGCCGTCCGGACGCGACTCTTCCACTTCGGATGGGTTCGTACCGTGCGCTGCTGCGCCGTCCATCTCACTCCTCGACTGCTTCGAATCACACCGCAATGACTCACACCGCAATGACAATCACAATGACGATGACACCTGTGTGTTTCCGCGAGTTATTCAATCACGGGGGGCCGACACATACCGGTCCGACGAACGGAAGAGTCACGCACATTATCCTGGTTCACCATGGCCATCCTTCCCATCGTCATCACCGGCGACCCCGTTCTGCACAATCCCACCGAACCGGTGACCGAAACCCCCGCGGAACTCGCGCAATTGATCGCCGACATGTACGAGACGATGGATGCCGCGAACGGCGTCGGCCTCGCGGCGAACCAGGTCGGGTACGCCAAGCGCCTGTTCGTCTACGACTGCCCCGATCGTGACGAGTCCGGCAATGTGATCCGCCGACGCGGTGCGGTGATCAACCCGGTGCTCGAGACGTCCGACATCCCGGAGAGCATGCCCGACCCGGAGGACGACCTCGAGGGATGTCTGTCGGTTCCTGGCGAGAACTTCCCTACGGGACGTGCCGATTGGGCCAAGGTCACCGGCACCGACGAGAACGGCGACCCCGTCGAGATCGAGGGGCAGGGATTCTTCGCCCGGATGCTGCAGCACGAGGTCGGTCACCTCGACGGGTTCCTGTATGTCGATGTCCTGATCGGACGCAATGCCCGCGCCGCCAAGAAGACGATCAAGCGCGCCGGTTGGGGTGTGCCCGGCCTGACGTGGCTGCCCGGGAGCGTCGACGACCCCTTCGGGCACGACGATGACGAAGATGACGACTGACGGTCCTGCCGGTGCACCGGGCACGGCGATCCCGCTCGGCACGCGGGTCGTCGTCCGGTATCGCTTACCCGCCGGGTACAGCCATCGTGTGACCGATGTCATCGGCGAACTGGTGTCGATGGAGCCGGCGGTCGCCGTGCGCACCGCGGAGAAGAAGCTCGTCCAGATCGCTCCGAACACCGTCGTGGCGCTCAAGGCGTTGTCCGCACGCCCGATCCGCACCGCCGAGATCCGCTCGCTCGAACATGCCGCGGCCGCCGGCTGGCCCGGCCTCGAACAGGCCTGGATCGACGGATGGTTCCTGCGCGCCGGTGGCGGTTTCACCGGCCGGGCCAATTCCGCGACACCTCTCGGACCGCGCGGCACCGTCGCGGACCCAGCCGATCCCGAGGTGCGGGCGCGGTTGCACGGGTGGTTCGCCGACCGGGGGCTGCCCCTGCTGTTGCTGCTTCCGGAACGACTCGCCCCGATCCCGGCGGGTGGGGTTCCCGGCAAACAGGTCCAGGTGATGGCCGCCGATCTCGACAATGTTCCGCTACCTCCCGGCCCCGGGCCGGTGGCCATATCTCCGGAGCCCGACGCCGACTGGCTCGCGCTCTACCGCGGCGGTAACTTTCCCGATGTCGCCGGTGCTGTCCTCGGCGCGGTCGCCGCGGGCACGCTCGGTTTCGGTCGTATCGGTGCGCGCGGGACGGCACCGATCGCGATCGGTCGGGTAGCCGTCACCGATGCACCCGACGGCCGGCGTTGGGCCGGCCTCAGCGCGGTCGAGGTCTCTGCGGAACATCGCAGGCAGGGTGTGGGCACGTTGCTGAGCGGATCGCTCCTGGGGTGGGGCCGCGAACTCGGCGCCACCCACGCCTACGTCCAGATCGAGACCGGAAACATCGCCTCCCGTGAGCTGTATGCGGGGTTGGGTTTCGTCGATCACCATCGCTACGGGTACGTCACGGAACCTGTCGGTTAGGTCGCCTACAGTGGGGGCCGTGCGCCTCGCTACCTGGAATGTGAACTCCGTCCGTGCCCGTACCGATCGAATCGTCGATTGGCTGCAGCGAACCGACACCGACGTGCTCGCGATGCAGGAAACCAAGTGCAAGGACGAGCAGTTTCCGTATGCCCGCTTCGAGGAGTTGGGCTACCAGGTGGCGCATGTCGGTCTGAGTCAGTGGAACGGCGTCGCGATCCTTTCGCGTGTGGGGCTCGACGATGTGCAGATCGGCTTCGAGGATCAGCCCGGATTCTCGAAGGACCCCGAGATCTCCCCCGTCCGTGAGGCGCGCGCGATCGGCGCTACGTGTGGCGGTATCCGGGTGTGGAGCCTGTACGTGCCCAACGGCCGAGACCTCGCCGATCCCCACTACACCTACAAGCTCGATTGGCTCGCCAAACTGCGCGCCGATGCTCAGGGCTGGCTCTCCGGCACCCCCGATCTGCCGGTCGCCCTCGTCGGCGACTGGAACGTCGCACCCACCGACGAGGACGTGTGGGATCCGGCCTTCTTCGAAGGCAAGACCCACACCTCGCAGCCCGAGCGCGACGCATTCGCGGCGTTCACCGAGGCCGGGTTCGTCGATGTCGTGCGGCCGCATACACCCGGGCCCGGCGTCTACACGTATTGGGATTACACACAGCTGCGTTTCCCGAAGAAGCAGGGCATGCGCATCGACTTCGCGCTCGGGTCGCCCGCTCTCGCGGCGAAGGTCACGTCTGCGTCGATCGACCGCGACGAGCGCAAGGGCAAGGGCGCGAGCGATCACGCACCGGTGATCGTCGACCTCGCCGAATAAGCCTGGCTGCGGCGCCGGTCCGCGGCCGCAGCAGCGCTCACCTCTGCCCGGTCAGGCCCGCCGCGCAGGTTCGATCGGCACGATCACATCGCGATAGCCGGGATTCGACGTGAGATACCGCTGCACGTACGTGCACACCGGGCGCACTCGCCAACCCCGCCTCCGCGCGATGTCGAGCGAACCGCCGACGAGGATGCCCGCGAGACCGCGATGCCCGAAGTCTTCGACGATCACGGTGTGCAGGAAATCGACAACCGGGCGTCCCCTGCCGGGAACGCCCGCCGGATGCTCGGTGTCGAAATAACCGAGAATGCCCACGAGGTCGCCGTTGAGCCGCAGCTCGAATCGGTTCTGATCGGCATTGTCGGACACCTCCGCCGTCGACAAGTTGATCATGAACGCCTCCCCGGACCTCATTCATTGTGTGACGCACGCCACTATAGAGCACCCGCGCGCTGCGCTGGGATGGCACTCCCGGTAGCAGAGTGCTGACACCGATCGCGGCTCGATTCGCGACCGGTAGGGTCACCTCCGTGCAGCTGCTTCCCCTGGCCGAGCAAGGCCACACCCCAATTCGTGTGCTCACCATCGCCGGCACGGACTCCGGCGGAGGCGCGGGCATCCAGGCCGACTCGCGCACGATGGCACTGTGTGGAGTCCACGCATGTGTCGCCGTGGCCGCGGTGACCGTGCAGAACTCGGTCGGCGTGAGCGGCTTCCACGAGATCCCGCCGGAAACGGTGGCGGCGCAGGTGCGGTGCGTCGTCGAGGACATCGGAGTGTCCGCGGCCAAGACGGGCATGCTCGCGTCGACCGAGATCATCGAAGCGGTGGCGGCGGTGTGCGCGGAGGTCGGGATCGGCCGCGACACGGACGTCCCGCTCGTCGTCGACCCCGTGTGCGCGTCGATGCACGGCGATCCCCTCCTGCATGCGAGCGCACTCGAAGCTGTCCGCTCGGCACTGATCCCACTTGCGACCGTCGTCACTCCCAATCTCGACGAGATCCGGCTCATCACCGGCATCGAGGTGATCGACGACCGCACTGCCAGACTGGCCGCCGAAGCGCTGCACGGCCTCGGTGCACAGTGGTCGATCGTCAAGGGAGGTCATCTGCGCACTTCGGAGTCGAGCACCGACCTGTTGTTCGACGGCGACCGCTTCCTCGAGTTCTCCAGCCCTCGCCTCGCCACAGGCAACGATCACGGCGGCGGCGACACGCTCGCCGCAGCGATCGCGTCGGCGCTCGCCCACGGCATGTCGGTGCCGGATGCGGTGGCGTTTGCGAAAGAATGGGTCACCAAGTGCCTCGAATGGTCGTACGACCTCGGCAAGGGGCACGGACCGGTCAACCCGCTGTGGCGGCTTCACGAACAGCCGTGACGCCTGCCGTTCGGTGATCCGCTATTCGGTGAACGCCTCGCGCGCCTGCGTGCGCTGCTCACCGCTCGGGACTCCGTCCGGGCCGTCGAGCGAGACTGCGTAGACGGCCGTGCCGTAGGCGACGGACGCTGCCGCCACCGAAAGTGCGTCGCGATCGATGTTGTCGAGCGTGTCCTCCGGCGAGTGGTAGTTCGGATCGAACGCCTCGTCCACAGTGCCTCCCCACTTGTCGGCCTGCTCGGGAGATTTTGCATCGTCGGCTCCGGTGAACGAACCACCGGCGGGAATCCCGAAGGCGACGAACGGGCCGTAGTCGGAACGACCGTCGAAGTCCGTGCCGTCCACATCGATGCCCCGGTCGGCGAAGAACCGCTCGAAGGTGCGCTCGATTCCCGCAGAACCCTCGGGTCCCGGGCCTGCGCCGTCTGCGTCGGAGTCGTCACCGTCGAAGACAAGGTATCCGGGATTCGGGGAACCGAGCATGTCGAAGTTCAGATACAGGGCGATCGCATTGCGCTCGTCAGCGGACAACGATTCGACGTACCGGCTCGAACCCACGAGCCCGACCTCCTCGGCCCCCCAGAACGCGAACCGCACGGCATTGGTGACGCCGGGTTCGCTGCCGAGTTGCAGGGCGGTCTCGAGTACCGCGGCGACACCGGTGCCGTTGTCGTTGATTCCCGGCCCCTCGATAACGCTGTCGAGGTGTGCACCGACCACGACGACGTCGTCCGGCGAGCCCGTAGCGGTCTGCGCGATGACGTTATGCGAGCGCTGCGTGTCCGTCCGAGTGTCGAGCACGAGGGTCGCAGAAGGCACCGCGGCGAGCCGCCGACCGGTATCCGCGGCGATGCCACCGACCGGAATCGTCGGCTCCTCGGCTTCGTCGAGCGCAGCACCGGCGAGCGGCCCGTCTTCGTTGTTGACGACGAGCAGAGCCGCCGCCCCTTCGTCGGCGGCGATCTGTTCCTTGACCGTGAAAGTGCAGACGCCGCGGTCGACCAGCACGATCGAACCTGCGACGTCGAGCCCGTCGTAGTCGGTGGCGTCACATCCCGGGGTGTCGTCGGCGGGTACCCGGACGATGGGCGCGGTCAGCCCGTCTGGTCCGGTCGTGGGCGAGAGACCCATCGCCCGCACACCCAGCGGCTGCCCATCGGCCTCGAGGCTCTGCGCGTCGACCTGGAAGAGTGTGGCGTCGAATTCGGGTGTCTGCACCTCGAATCCGGCGTCGCGCAGCGCGCCGGCCACGTACTCGACGCTCGCGTCGAAACCGTCGGTGCCGAGCGCGCGGTTGCCGTCGTGCTCGGTGGCGATGCGTTCGAGTTCGGTGAGGTGGCCCATCACGGAGTCGATCTGCACGCTGTCGGCCAGCGCGGCGGGATCGACAGGCGGGGGGACGGTGTCCGTGCTATCCGAGCAGCCCGCGATCACCGCTGCTGCTACCACGAACAGGGCCGCCGGCCGGCCGATCACCGCGCGCATCATCGTCCGAGCGTACTGGCCTGCCACGGTCAGGCGTCGCGATTACCTACGACCACCAGAGACGCCCCGAACACGACCGCCGTGAACGCCGCGAAATACAACAGAGAGCCCCACGGACCCCAATGGAAATCGACGCCTTGCTCGATACCGAGGAAGTTGTTGATGTTCGCGAACGGCAGGAAGGGCTGGATTTCGCGACCCACCCGGCCGAACAAGGAGAACAGCGGCTCGATGAGCAGGGGCCACAACAGCAGCAATGCAATCGTGCCTGCCGATTGGCGCAGCAACGTTCCTACGCCCACGGCGAGGAACACCGACAGGAACGCATAGATCGGGATGCCGTAGATCGCCTTCCACGCGTCGCCTTCGAGCACGAGATCGCGTCCGGCCTCCGAACCCGCGAGCGCCTTCGCGACATACACGGCGATCATGCCCACAGCGCCGGTGACGACTGCGCCGATCACACCGATCAACACCGACTTCACGATCAGTACGAGAGAACGGTTGGGGGACGCGGTGAAGGTGGTGCGGATGACTCCGAAGCGGTATTCACTCGTCACCGACAATGCCGCGAGGATCATCAGAACCATGATGCCGAATCCCGTGACGCCGGTGGTGGCGATATCGGGGGTCAAGTAGAACCGAGCGGTCTCGTCGTCGAGCGACATCGAGCTGCGCGCGACGGCGCCCATCATCGCAGCGAAGCCGATACCCAGAGCGACGATGATCGCCAGGCACCAGAACGGAGACTGCACCGAGGTCAGTTTGATGCGTTCCGCGCGCAAGGTGTCCACTGCTGGTGATGCCATCACAGGCTGCCCTTCATCACGTCGTCGAAACCGGTGCCGTGGAACTCCACGTCGCCTCCGGTCAGTTTCATGAACGCATCCTCGAGGGACGCCTGGCGGCTCGCCAGCTCGTGCAGAACGATCGAGCGTGCCGCGGCGAGCTCGCCGATCTCTGCGGCACCGGCGCCCGACACGTGCAGTGCCCCGTCCTGGTCGACCACGGTGTGTCCTCGTTCGGTGAGTGCGATGCGCAGGTCGTCGAGTTGCGGGCTGCGGACGACCACGAGGGATTCCGACGCTCGATCGACGAAGTCCTCGACCGAAGTGTCGGCGATGAGCTTGCCTCGCCCGATCACGATGAGGTGATCGGCGGTCTGGGCCATCTCCGACAACAGGTGACTCGACACGAGCACTGTGCGGCCTTCGGCGGCCAGGGCCTGCATGAATCGGCGGATCCACACGATGCCCTCTGGATCGAGGCCGTTGACGGGTTCGTCGAACAACAGCACTTTCGGGTCGCCGAGCAACGCTCCCGCCAGGCCGAGACGCTGCGACATGCCGAGCGAGAAACCGCCGGCACGTTTGCCTGCGACCTCGGCCAACCCGACCTGGCGCAACACTTCGTCGACGCGGGTGTCGGGCAAGCCGTTGGAGGCGGCCAACCATCGCAGGTGCGCGCGCGCCGATCGGTTGGGGTGCACCCACTTCGCGTCGAGCAGCGAACCGACGGTCTGCAGCGGACGGGAGAGGTCCCGATAGCGCTTACCTTCGATGAGCGCGGTACCCGATGTAGGCCGGTCCAACCCCAGGATCATGCGCATCGTCGTCGACTTGCCCGCCCCGTTGGGGCCGAGGAACCCGGTGACGATGCCCGGTGGGACAGTGAACGTCACATTGTCGACGGCAGTGGTTGAACCGAAGGTCTTGGTCAGTCCGGTCACTTCGATCATGGTTGACAGCCTGCCGGAAAACCGGCCGATGTGCAGCATCACCGCCGTGACCGGGGCGTCAGGGCTCCATAGGTGACGATGCCTGGGCCCAGAAGCGCTTGGGGATGCGTCCGGCATGCCGAGCCCGGAACCCCGCTTCGACGGCGTGCCGCATGGCCGAGGCCATCAGCGCCGGGTCCTTGGCGCGCGTGACGGCGGTGGCGAGGAGCACCGCGTCGCAGCCCAGTTCCATGGCGAGCGCGGCGTCCGAGGCGGTACCGATACCGGCATCGAGTATCACGGGAACCCCCGCGGATTCGACGATCATCTCGATGTGGTGCGGATTGGCGATGCCCAGCCCCGTCCCGATCGGCGACCCGAGCGGCATCACCGCGACACACCCGACGTCTTCGAGTCGCCGCGCGAGCACCGGATCGTCGTTGGTATACGGCAGGACGTTGAAACCGTCGTCGACGAGTTGCTCTGCAGCAGAAACTAATTCGATGGCGTCAGGCAGCAGGGTGCGTTCGTCGGCGATGACCTCGAGCTTGACCCAGTCCGTGCCGAGAGCTTCCCGACCCAGTTGCGCGGTGAGTACGGCCTCCTTCGCGCCACGGCATCCCGCGGTGTTCGGTAGCGGTGCGATTCCGAGCCTGCGCAGCAGGTCCAGGACACCCGTGCCGGAGGTCGCGTCGACCCGGCGCATCGCCACGGTGGTCAGTTCGGTGCCCGACGCGACCAGCGCCTCCTCCAGTACGGCAAGGTTCGCGGCACCGCCCGTACCGGTGATCAACCGGGACGAGAAGGAACGTCCCGCGATGGTCAACTGCGGTAGGTCGTGCCCCGGGTCCACCGGCGTGGTTGCGTGCTCAGCCACCCTGCACCGCCGTGAGGATCTCGATCTGCGCGCCCTTGCCGATCTTCTCGGCCCAGCGGCCACGCGGGAACAGCACACCGTCGACCGCGACGGCGATGCCCTTCTCCGGCAGGCCCATCTCCGCCAGGAGCTCCGTCGTGGTCGGCGCCTCGGCGAAGTACTTCTCCTCGCCGTTGACGGTGATACCGACAGACATCGGACTCGTCATCGCACACTCTCTTTCACGAATCGTCGGGGATCTGCATGTGTCGCTTCGGGAAGCGGGTCGTCGGCGAGTTCGGCGAGCACCGCATCGACGGTGATGGCGGTGAGCAGGACTCCGTTGCGGCCGTGCCCGGTCGCGGCGATCACGCGATCCGACAACCTGCCGATCAGCGGCAGGTTGTCGGGGCTCATCGGGCGCAGGCCCGCACTCGCCTCGTGTAGTTCGTACTCGCCGATCGCGGGGAACAGCATTTCGGCGTCGGCAATCAGATCGCGCACTCCCGCGACCGTGACCTCGGTGTCGCCTGCTTCGTACTGGGTCGCGCCCACGACGAGACCGTCGGCGCGCGGCACCAGATACGCGGGGCGTCCGTGGACGCTGCCGCGCACGGTGTGCTGCGGAGGCGGGGTCGCGCCGGGTCGCGTGCGCAACCGCAGGATCTCACCTTTGACCGGCCGGACGGGAAGAGCGGGCCACAGCATCGCCGAGGCGGATCCGGCAGCGAGGACGACACGCTCGTCGCGCAGTTCGTCGAGGTCACCGACGGGTGCGTGGACGAAATGGACGCCCGCAGCGACGGCAGCGCGACGCAGTGCCTCGACGAGCTTCCTGTTGTCGACGGACAGTTCGGTGGGGGCGAGCAGACCGAGCCTGATCCGCGGGCCGAGCGACGGTTCGAGGTCTCGGATCTCGGCTCGCGTGAGGATCCGCATCTCGTGGCCCTGCTCCCCCACCCACGACGCGATCGTGCGCAGGTCCGTGGCATCCGCGGCGTCCAGTGCGACGGTCAGTGACGCACTCGCGGTGAAGACATCGACACCGGTCTCCTGTTCGAGGGCACGCGCGAATTCGGGCCAGCGCTGCAGCGACGCCGCGCCGAGCGCGAGGACGTGTTCTTCCCCGGGCCACCCCTCCGACAACGGTGCGAGCATTCCGCCGGCAACCCACGATGCACCGGAACCGGGATCGGGATCGTGGACGGTGACCGTCCATCCCGCGCGGGCCGCGCGCCACGCGACGGCCAGACCGATCACTCCACCGCCGATGACCGCTACTGTCGACACGATATCCACCTCACTCCCTGCGCCGGCATGATCCGGTTCAGGTCATAACGGTCGGGGCCGGCAGGCCCCCTCTCAGCCCCGCGTTCCTCGGGACTCCCGTGTTGTCACTTTCGTAGTAGAGGCTACCGTCTTGTCCGTGACGACCTACCGGACGACCTACCGCGGCAACCATCCCGATCCCCGGGGGCGCCTCGCGACCGCACGGTTGTACCTGTGCACCGACGCCCGTCGCGATACCCGCGACCTTGCCCGGTTCATCGAGGAAGCCTTGGTCGGCGGCGTCGACATCGTCCAACTACGCGACAAGGATTCCGCGGGTGAGAAGAAGTTCGGCAGGCTGGAGGCCGGTGAGGAGCTCGCCGCGCTCGAGGTGATCGCCGATGCCTGCGCACGTCACGGTGCGCTGTTCGCGGTCAACGACAGGGCGGATATCGCGCTCGCGTCCGGCGCCGACATCCTTCACCTCGGGCAGGGCGACCTGCCGGTGAAGCAGGCGCGGCGGATCCTCGGCGACGACATCGTCATCGGGCGGTCGACGGCCAGCCGCGCGCAGGCGGTTCTCGCCGACGGCGAGGAGGGCGTGGACTATTTCGCATCCGGTCCGGTGTGGGACACCCCGACGAAGCCGGGGCGCACCGCAGCGGGGCTCGAGGTGATCCGCGAGGTTCGTGCATCGCATCCGCAGCGGCCGTGGTTCGCCATCGGCGGCGTGGATCTCGAACGGCTCCCGCAGGTGCTCGAGGCGGGCGCGCAGCGCATCGCGGTGGTGCGGGCGATCACGAAGGCCGCCGACCCCCGCGGCGCTGCCGCAGCACTGAAGGCCGCGCTGTCGGCCTGACCGTCCTACAGCCAGACCAGCACAGTCGACGGGGAGACCGCGACGGTGTCCTGCGGTAGCCGATCACGCAGACCACGATCGGCGGTGACCACGACGGTCACCGTCGGATCCAGCGCGGTGGTCACAGCGGGAGACACGGTCGCGGCGAGGCGGGCGAGTTCGTCGTCGCCGCTGCCGTCGGCGGTGTGCACGTGGGTGCGGGTGTCGTCGACGACCGCGGTGCGCGCCTGACCTTCGAGCACAGCCTCGACCCGCGACACCCACCCGAACGTTCCATCCGGAAGTTCGATGGTGCGAGGGAGCGCGGCCGCGAGGTCCGCGAGCAGGGCACCGGTCGCGCCGGGCCGGTCGCGCCACCAGCCGGTCGGCCCACTGGATCCGAGCACGTTCGCGGTGTCGAGCAGCATCCGCACAGGCCGGGTGCGCAGAGCGGACCACGCATCGGCGAATCCCGCGTGTAGCGGCATCGATTCGACTTCGGCCTCCGACACCCACCGCAATTCGGTGCTCTCCCCGTTCATGGTGGTGTCGAGTGGTGCGGGGGCGTCGGCGACGACGGTCGTGTAGGTCCAGGAGCCTGGGGTACCCGAGGTGATCCGCTCGGCGCGCACCGCGACCGCGTCGCTGTCGATTCCGGCTTCCTCGTGTGCTTCGCGTACCGCCGCGGCGACGGGGGATTCGTGGCTGTCGCGGGCACCGCCGGGCAACGCCCATGTTCCGCCCTGATGGCTCCACGCCGCGCGGAGCTGGAGCAGCACCGTGGGGGATCCGTCGTTCCCCGGCGCGCGCAGCAACAATCCCGCTGCACCGTGCAGACCCCATCGACGTCCTCCGTCGGGTCCTACGGCCCAGCCGTCTCCGTCACCACGCATAGCGTCCGCCTTCCTCGCCCTCGTCGGTCACGAGGACACCACGTCCCATGATGTGTCGGGTTCCGGGGCTCACGAACTCCGGATGGACTCCGACAATGCGGACGCATGCCAATACTGCCCATTCAACTTATATGCTCGCCACAATCGAGTTTCTCAGGAAGGGGTGCAACGTGAACGTGCGCGTGACCCCTCCGCTCGATTCCGTCGGATCCTCGGCATGGGCCGCGGACGACGCCGAGGACCCGGCGGATCGCGTCGACGGACTGCGGGAGTTCTTCCGGTCGACACCGGCGAAGCTGATCTCGCTCGGGTTGGTGCTCGCCGTGCTGCTCGTGGTGTCGGGAGTGGTGTCGGCCCAGGTCGCGGGTAGCCGGAAAGCCACCCACGATCGGCTCCTCGCGACCACCGAGCCGCTCGCGAACGCCGCCCAGAATTTGTACAGCGCATTGTCCATAGCCGATGCGGCCGCGGTCACCGGCTTCATCTCGGGTGGAATCGAGCCCGCGGAGGTGCGCGACCGCTATCTCGCTGCGGTCGCGGAGGCATCCGGGCAACTCGTGGTCGCGGCGGCGGGCCTGGCCGCACAGGACGAACTCGGCGCCGAGAATGTCGCAGCGATCGCGCGCATGCTTCCCACGTACACGGGGCTGATCGAGACCGCTCGCGCAAACAATCGCACCGGCAATCCGGTCGGCGCCGCATACCTGGCGGAAGCATCGAATCTGATGCAGACGTCGATGTTGCCGGTGGCCCAGGAACTGCATACCCAGGGCGTGACGGCGGTGAATTCGACACAGCGTGCCGCAGTGGCTCCTCCATGGGGTGCGATCGGTCTGCTCCTCGTCACCGCGACAGCGTTGTGCGCCGTCCACATCCTGGTGAGCCGCAAGACCCGGCGTACCTTCAATCCCGGCCTGATTCTCGCGATCGGCGCAACGGGTGTGCTGTTGTGCTGGCTCCTCGTCGCCGGGCTGGTGTCGTCGAGCGCCACCGAACGTGCCATCGAGCAGGGCGCGGCGCCGCTCTCCGATCTCACCGAAAGCCGCATCCTCGCGCAGCAGTCCCGCACCGCCGAGACACTGCTGCTTGCACGACGCGACGCCGGCGGCATCTATGTGGGGGCCTACGACGAGACGATCACGCGCCTCGGCGACCTTCTCGACGACTACACCGACGGGGGCACGGTGGAGATCGGTACCGACGCCGTGTCTCAGGCGGAAGCAGCTCGGCAGGCGTGGGTGCGTTCGCACGCACGGACCGTGGCGGCCCTCGACCGCGGCGATTACACCGCTGCCGCCGTGCTCGCCACCGGACCCGGGCCCGACGAAGCGACCGCGCAGTTTGCCCGGCTCGACGCCGCGCTGAGCGAGGGCATCGAGGAGACCCGCGAAGAACTTCGCGACAACGAGTTCCGGGCGTCTCGCACACTGTCCGGTCTCGCGCCCATGGCGTTGACGCTGACGGTGCTGTCGCTGATCGCCGTCATCATCGGATTGTGGCCCAGGCTTCGGGAGTACCAGTGACAGCGCGGCGCAGGATCATCGGCGGGCTCGCGGCGCTGTGCGCGGTCGCGGTCATGGCCACGGGATGTGCCACCGAGGGGCCGCCGCGAAGCTCGGAGACCGAGGTCTCGTCCATCGCGATGCCGATGCCCGAGGGTGCGCAGGTCGCGGCGTCCCCGACCGCGGTCCCGTCCGCACAGGAGTGCGGCGATCCGACCGCGAGTCTGCGCCCCACCGGGGGCGAGACCGGTCCCGCGCTCGATGCCATCCGCGCCCGCGGTCGGCTGGTCGTCGGGCTCGACACCGGCAGCAACCTGATGAGCTATCGCGATCCGGCAACCGGGCGGATCACGGGGTTCGACGTCGAGGTCGCCCGGGAGATCGCCCGCGACATCCTCGGCGACCCCGAGGCCGTGGACTTCCGGATCCTGAACTCCGCGGAACGCGAAAAGGCGCTGCAGGATTCGACTGTCGACGTGGTCGCGAAAACCATGAGTATCACGTGTGCGCGACGCGAGCACGTGGACTTCTCGTCGGTGTATTTCCTGGCGCAGCAGCGGGTGCTCGTCGTCAAGGATTCCGATATTCGTAGCGCTGCCGATCTTGCGGGCCGGCGCGTGTGTATCGCGGCGGGTACGACGTCGCTCACGCGCATGCAGCAGCTGCAACCGGCGGCGTCGATCCTCACCGTGCCGTCGTGGGCCGACTGCCTGGTCGTACTGCAGCAGCGGCAGGTCGATGCGGTGTCCACCGACGACACGATCCTCGCCGGGCTCGCCTCGCAGGATCCGTATCTCGAGCTGGTAGGCCCGTCGCTGGGGTCCGAGCCGTACGGCATCGGTATCGCACAGGACAGCGACGACCTGGTGCGCGCCGTCAACGGCACTCTCGCCCGGATCCGCACCGACGGTACGTGGACCGCGTTGTACGACCGGTACCTCACGGTTCTCGGTCCGGCGCCCGCCCCACCGACCCCGACGTACGTCGATTGAGGTAACAATGTCCGGCACCGAACCGCCCGAAGAACCCGACTCGGGTCCTGTGACCGAGCGTTCAGCTCCTGAAACACAGCGTTCAGCTCAGGAAACACAGCCTTCAGCTCCAGCGACCCAGCGTTCAGCTCCAGCGACCCAGCGTTCAGCTCAAGCGACCCAGCGTTCGCCGCTGCCTGTCGATTCGGGTGCTGCCGCGCCGCACACCAGCACTCCGTCACAACGATCCTCGACACGTCGTTCCCGCTCCCGCGGGATCCTGCGTCGACGGGTCGCGGATCTGGTCGATGTGCCGGTGCCCTCCCCCATCGATCCTGCGTCGGCGATATTGCGTAATCCTCATGTTGCCGAGGGGAAGCGTTTCTGCTGGAAGTGCGGTACCCCGGTCGGGCGCAGCAGTCCGAAGGGCCCGGGCCCGACGTCCGGGTACTGCCCGAAGTGCGGGTCGCGGTTCGAGTTCACACCTGTGTTGCAGGCGGGCGAGCTGATCGCGGGCCAATACGAGGTGCAGGGATGCATTGCGCACGGCGGGCTCGGCTGGGTCTTCCTCGCGATCGACCGGAACGTCAGTGACAGGTGGGTGGTCCTCAAGGGACTTCTGCACACCGGCGACGCGGAAGCGCAGGCGGTGGCGGTGGCGGAGAAGCAGTTTCTCGCCGAGGTGAGCCATCCGAGCATCGTCCGGATCTACAACTTCGTCGAGCACCCGCAGCCGGACGGCACTCCGATCGGGTACATCGTCATGGAGTACGTGGGGGGTCACTCGCTCCGCGAGGTGCTCCGTACGTTTCCCGACGAGCGGATGCCCGTCGAACAGGCCATCGGCTATCTCCTCGAGACGCTGCCCGCGCTCGGCTATCTGCACGAGATCGGGTTGGTCTACAACGACCTCAAGCCCGAGAACGTCATGGTCACCGACGAGCAGCTCAAGCTCATCGATCTCGGTGCCGTCGCGGCGGTCGAGGACTACGGGTATCTGTACGGCACACCTGGTTACCAGGCGCCGGAGATCGTGCGGACCGGGCCGACGGTGGCCAGCGACATCTACACGGTCGGGCGCACTCTCGCGGTGCTCACCCTGGACATGCCCTCCGACAAGGGGCGTTACCTCGATGGACTGCCCGCGCTCGGCGAGGAACCGATCCTTGCGGAGCACGACTCGTTTCACCGACTGTTGCTGCGCGCCACCGCTCCGGACCCGAACCAGCGTTTCGCGTCGGCCGACGAGCTCGCGGGCCAGCTGATCGGGGTGCTTCGGGAGATCCTTTCGCAGAAGAGCGGCACCGAGCATCCTGGGTTGTCCCGCATGTTCAGTCCTCCGCGCACTACTTTCGGGACCGACGAGGCGGTCGCGCAGACCGACGTGTATGTCGATGGAATCGAGCGGGATTCCATGATCGAAGCGCGCGATGTGGCTGCTGCGCTTCCGGTTCCGCTGCTCGATCCGAACGATCCGAGCGCGGCCCTGCTCGCTGCCGCGGTGCACAGTGAACCGCAGCAGACCCTCGACTCGTTGCGGCACGCCCGCGAGAGCGGGATCGAACGTGTCGTCGGGAGCGCAGATGTGGCGTTTTCCCGCGAACTCACTCTCGCCGAGACGCGTGCCTATCTCGATCTCGGGGAAGCCGGACATGCCGTCGAGATCCTCCAACGCCTCGAGAACGACATCGGCTCCGACTGGCGCATCGACTGGTATGCGGGGCTTGCGTCGGTGTTGTCGGAGGAGTTCGAGGTCGGGTTCGGACGATTCGAGAAGGTGCTGGAGGCGTTGCCGGGTGAGCTGGCACCCAAGCTGGCGCTGGCCGCCACTTCCGAGCTGATTCTTCAGCATTGGGAGAGTGAGGATCCGTCGGCGTGGCGGCGATTCTGCGAGGAGTCCTATCGCACGGTGTGGCGCACCGACCACAACATCGTCAGTGCCGCATTCGGTGTGGCGCGTCAGCTGACCGCACGCGGCGCTCTCGCTTCGGCCGTCGATGTCCTCGATCAGGTACCGGTAACGTCGCGCCATCACAGTGCAGCGAACATGACGAGCACGCTGATCCTGTTGCGCGACGGCGACATCGAGTCGATCACCGAAAGCGACCTCAGGGAGGCGGCGCGGCGGGTCTCCGCACTACCGCCGGATGAGGGTCGCGCTCTTCAGATGGAGGCGCTCGTACTGAGCACCGCGCTCGAATGGGTACGCGCCGGCAACAGCAGCCGGCACGAACACACCCGCTTCCTGGACGTGCCGTTCACCGAGCGGGGGTTGCGACGCGGCACGGAGGCAGCATTGCGTCAACTTGCGAGGCAGGCGCCGGTGCGCATGCATCGCTACACGCTCGTCGACCTCGCGAACGCAATCCGGCCCCGCAGCCTTCTCTAGCGGAGCTCTAGGCGAATTCGGCGGCGGCCCGCGCGATGGCGAGTTCTTCGTTGGTGGGGATCACGAGCACCTCGACATGGGAGTTGTCCGCCGAGATGCGGCGCTCACCGCCGCCGGACGCCTCGTTGCGTTCCGGATCGACGACGATGCCGAGCCGGTCCAGGCCCGCGAGACTGTCGCGGCGGACATCGATGTTGTTCTCCCCCACCCCGCCGGTGAACACGATCGTGTCGATGCCGCCGAGGATCGCGAGGTAGGCACCGATGTACTTCTTCAATCGGTGCACGTACACGTCGTAAGCGAGTTTCGCGTCGGTGTCTCCGTCGTCGATCAGTTCGAGGAGCGCGCGGAAGTCGTTGACGCCCGACAGTCCTTTGAGGCCGGAACTGCGGTTGAGGACGCGGTCGATCTCGTCGACGTCCATACCCGCGGCACGGTTGAGGTGCATCAGGACACCGGGGTCGATGTCGCCGCTGCGGGTGCCCATCACGAGGCCCTCGAGTGGCGTCAGGCCCATCGACGTATCGAGCGGACGACCGCCCGCGATCGCCGACGCCGACGCACCGTTGCCGAGATGCAGCACCACCTGATTCAGTTCGCTGTAGTCGCGACCCAGGAAGTCGGCGGCACGGTTCGAGACGTATTCGTGTGAGGTGCCGTGGAATCCGTATCGGCGAACTCCGTTCTCCCGAGCTATGTCCCTGTCGATCGCGTAGGTAGCTGCGGCGGCCGGGAGCGAGTGGAAGAACGCGGTGTCGAACACTCCCACGTGTGGGACGTCGGGCAGCTCTTCGCGGGCCACCTCCATCCCGATGACGTTCGCCGGGTTGTGCAGGGGTGCGAGCACCGACAGGTCGGATACGGCCTGCACCACCGCATCGTCGATGAGCGTCGGCTCGTAGAATCGGTCGCCGCCGTGGACGAGCCGGTGCCCGACAGCAACGATACCGACCTCTTCGAGAGGGCGGCCGAGTCCTTCGAGCATCTCGAGGACCTTGCGCAGCGCGAATCGATGATCGGGGATCTCGCCGAGGTGTTCCTCGGTGCCCGTGGTGTGGTGGAAGATGATGCGCCCGTCGGGTTCACCGATCCGTTCGATGAGTCCGTGTGCAGGCGCCTCCGCTGTCTGCGGGTCGATCAGCTGGAACTTGATCGACGACGAGCCGGAGTTGAGGACGAGGACGGTATCGGCCGTCAGCGGGCTCGGAGTACTCACTGCACGTCTCCCTGCGTCTGGATCGCGGTGATCGCCACGGTGTTGACGATGTCCTGGATGAGCGCGCCGCGCGACAGGTCGTTGACGGGCTTGTTCAGTCCCTGGAGCACCGGGCCGACGGCGACCGCCCCGGCGCTGCGCTGCACCGCCTTGTAGGTGTTGTTGCCGGTGTTGAGGTCGGGGAAGATGAACACCGTCGCTTTGCCCGCCACAGCGGAGTCGGGAAGTTTCGTGCTGGCCACCGATGGTTCGATAGCGGCGTCGTACTGGATCGGCCCTTCCACCGGCAGGTCCGGTCGTCGTTCCCGCACGAGAGCCGTTGCGGTGCGGACTTTGTCGACGTCGGCGCCGGATCCGGATTCGCCGGTCGAATACGAGAGCATCGCGATGCGCGGTTCGATGCCGAATCGCGCGGCGGTGGTCGCCGACGAGATCGCGATGTCGGCGAGCTGGTCGGCGGTCGGGTCGGGCACCACTGCGCAGTCGCCGTAGGCGAGCACGCGGTCTGCCAGACACATCAGGAAGATGCTCGACACCGTCGACACACCCGGTTCCGTCTTGATGATCTCGAAGGACGGCCGGATCGTGTGCGCGGTGGTGTGTGCAGCACCCGAGACCATGCCGTCCGCAATACCGAGGTGCACCATCATCGTGGCGAAATACGAGATGTCGCCCATGATTTCACGTGCCCGATCAACGGTCATGCCCTTGTGTGCCCGCAGTCGCGTGTACTCTTCGGCGAAGGTGTCGATGTGTGCGGACGTGCGAGGATCATCGATGTTCGCCGCCGAGATGTCGATGCCGAGCTCCGCCGCCCGCTGTCGCACCGCGACCTCGTCACCGAGGATGGTGAGGTCGGCGATGCGGCGCTGCAGGACTCGCCCCGCAGCGCGCAGGATCCGGTCGTCGTCGCCCTCGGGCAGCACGATGTGACGTCGCTGTTCGCGAGCTCGGTCGACGAGCTGGTATTCGAACATCTGCGGTGTCGTCACCGAAGGTCGGGGCAAACGCAGACGTTCGAGTAGTTCCGACGCATCCACATGTTGTTCCATCAGGGCGAGCGCGGTCTCGATCTTGCGCTGCGCCGACAGTGCCATGCGTCCTCGCGTGCGGTCGGCCGCCGACGCCGTATCGAAGGTCCCCAGGTCGGTGGTGAGAATGGGCAGGCTCGGCTTGAGCCCCGCAACGAGTTGCGCAATGGCGGGGTGGGGCAGCAACCCACCATTCATGATGATGCCCGCGAGCGTGGGGAATCCTTCTGCCGCATTTGCATTGACGAGCGCCAGCAGGACGTCGGTCCGGTCGGCGGGCACGATCACCACGACGCCCTCGGTGAGGCGTTCGAGGATGTGCTCGGCCGTCATACCGCCGACCATGATCCGCAGCACCTCACGCTGCAGCAGATCGGGATCACCGCTGTAGAGCTCGCCGCCGACAGCGGTCTGCAGCTCGCCCATCGTCGGCGCCATCAGGATCGGGGTCTCGGGCAGCGCCCACACGGTTTCGGTGCGGGCGGCGAGCACCGCGGTGACGTCGTCGAGACGATCCGGATCGCAGCGGTTGACGACGGTCCCGCCGAGGTGGGCGTGGTTCGCAGACAGTTCGTGCGCGCACACCGCTGCGATCTGGGCGATCTCCTCGGGCGTACGCCCTGCGCCGCGCAATACGAGTAGGACGGGTGCGTCGAGGTTCGCGGCGATCCGCGCGTTGAACGACAACTCGCTGGGATTCGTGATCTCGGTGTAGTCGCTGCCGACGATGACCACGGCGTCGCACTGATCGGCGACGGAATGGTACTTGGAGACGATGTCGCTGAGCGCCGATTCGGAGTCGGCGTGCACCTCGTCGTA
Organism: Rhodococcus sp. NPDC060090; assembly: GCF_042729855.1. Taxonomy (NCBI): domain Bacteria; kingdom Bacillati; phylum Actinomycetota; class Actinomycetes; order Mycobacteriales; family Nocardiaceae; genus Rhodococcus; species Rhodococcus sp. NPDC060090. The sequence goes on from NZ_JBHWXB010000001.1 coordinate 94,882, forward strand.
GGTGACGCCGATGCAATCGGCGTAGTCGAGGTCGACGGTCGTGTATTCGAGGAGAAGTTCGAGGATGTAGTCCGTATCGCTGTCGGAGCGGGCGATGGGCCGGAACACTCCGACGCGTGCGGTGGAGGCGCACAGCATTTGCAGTACGCCCAGCGCAACGGCCGATTTCCCGGTGTCGCCCTCGGGGGCCGCGATGTAGATGCTCGACACTGACCCTGCGTTGGCGCTCATGGATGCCACCCTAATGCGGTCCACGTCGACGCGCGGCGCGGCCCACGGGACCGCCCGGCGCCTCCGCTCCAACCCGACGTTGTGTGCGAAATCCGCTCGAGAACCGCACACAACGTCGGTCCCGATTCTTCGCCCCTGGGGATAGCGTCGAAGTTATCCCCAGACAGCACATTCGGAGTTCCGGAGAGACCCGACACAGGGCACGCTCTTGGACATGGTCGACTTCGACGAGCCTTTCACCGGAACGGACGCGCTGGCATCGGGGGCAGTGACCAGGTACCGGCTCACCCACCACTTCACAAAGTTGCATCGAAATGTGTACATCGCTCCGGGTACGGAGGCCACTGCGCTGCTGCGCGCGAAGGCGGCGTGGCTGTGGGCCGGGTCGACCGGCGTGCTGGCGGGGCCATCCGCGGCAGCGGTGCACGGGACGCGCTGGCTCGACCCGACACTGCCCGCGGAGATCGTTCGACCCGGAAAACTGCATTCGACACCGGGCATTGTCGTGCGCAGCGTCGCAGAGATCGAGACGTGCGTCGTCGACGGCATCATCGCGACGACACCCGCCCGGACCGGATTCGATCTCGCTCGCGGCTGCGCCCTCGACCGGTGTGTCGAAGTGATCGACGCCCTCTGCAACGCGACCGGCGTGAAGGTCCAGGAGATCGAAGCCGTCGCCGCACAGCACAAGGGCGCCCGGAATCTCGCGTCGATGCGAAAGGTGCTCGAGCTCGTCGACGGAGGCGCCGCGTCACCACCCGAAACACACACCCGGCTGCTTCTCGTCCGCGCGGGCCTACCCACGCCAGAGACACAGATCGAGATCTTCGACAGCAACACGTTCGTGGCGCGCGCCGACATGGGGTGGAAACAATGGCGGGTGCTGATCGAGTACGACGGCACACACCACTGGACGGACCGGACGCAGCGCACCCTCGACATCGACCGCTATGCACTGCTGCCGGAACTGGGATGGACCGTCATCCGCGTCGGCGCCGACCTGCTGTACCGCAGGCCGCACACCCTCCTCGAACGGGTGCACCGTGCACTGTGCCGAGCAGGCGCACGTCTATGAGCGGTCGGCATCGAGACCGGTGTTATGTTCGATTCGGTACCGGATATCGAACACAACGCCGGTTTCGACGAGCCGTAGACTCCGCTCGGTGACTCCGCTCGAACTGTTCCTCGTCGCCCTCGCCGGGCTCGGGGCCGGCGCAATCAATTCGCTCGTCGGCTCCGGCACACTCATCACGTTCCCCACGTTGATCGCCTTCGGTGTACCGCCCGTGACCGCGACGATGTCCAACGCGATCGGCCTGATTGCAGGTGGGATATCGGGAACCTGGGGATATCGGAAGGAACTGCGGGGCCAATGGCCGCGGCTACGCTGGCAGATCCCCGCATCCTTCGTCGGAGCCATCCTCGGCGCGTGGCTGTTGTTGACGCTGCCGGAAACCGTGTTCGAGACGATCGTGCCGGTGCTGCTGATCCTCGCGCTGCTGCTCGTCGTATTTCAGCCGAAGATTCAGAAGTGGGTGCTCGCGCGGGCCGGAGGCGACGCGGACGGCGCTCTCGGCCCCGTCCGGATGACAGTGCTGATCGTGGGCACCTTCGCGGTGGGCATCTACGGCGGCTACTTCACGGCGGCCCAGGGAATCCTGCTGATGGGCCTGTTCGGTGCGCTTCTGCACGACCACATCCAACGACAGAACGCGGCGAAGAACCTGCTGTCACTGATCGTCAATGTCGTCGCCGCGACGATGTACATCCTCGTAGCATTCGATCGGATCAACTGGACGATCGCGGCGCTGATCGCAGTGGGATCACTGATCGGCGGGTGGCTCGGCTCCCACTACGGCCGGCGCCTGTCGCCCGTCGCGCTGCGCACAGTGATCGTCGTGGTCGGCCTGATCGGTCTGTACCGGCTCCTCGCCTGACGTTCCGGTGAGAGACTGTGCGGGTGAGTTCGGATGACGCCCCTGCCACCGCACCGGTCTGGAACTACCTCATGGACATGGACGGCGTCCTCGTACACGAGGACGCCCTCATCCCCGGAGCCGACGCGTTCCTCGAGGAGCTCCGGGCGAACGAGATTCCGTTCATGGTGCTCACCAACAATTCGATTCGCACTCCGCGCGACCTGAGGGCGCGGCTCCTGAGGACAGGCCTCGACGTGCCTGCGGAATCCATCTGGACCTCGGCCCTGGCCACCGCGACGTTCCTCGCGAATCAACGACCCGGCGGCAGTGCGTATGTCGTCGGCGAATCCGGACTCACGACCGCACTGCACGACATCGGCTACGTACTGACCGATAGCGACCCGGACTATGTGGTGCTCGGCGAGACCCGAACCTACTCGTTCGAGGCGATCACGACCGCGATCCGGCTCGTCGAACGTGGTTCCCGGTTCATCGCGACGAATCCTGACCCGACGGGTCCGTCACCCGGAGGGTCGCTCCCCGCGACCGGTTCGGTCGCCGCGCTGATCACCCGCGCCACCGGCCGCGACCCGTACTTCATCGGCAAACCCAACGCCCTGATGATGCGATCAGCGCTCCGTGCGATCGGTGCGCACTCGGAGCACACTCTGATGATCGGCGATCGGATGGACACCGACATCGTCTGCGGCCTCGAAGCCGGGCTCCAAACATTGCTCGTACTCACCGGAATCAGCACCCACGCGTCGGTGGAACTGTACCCCTACCGTCCGACGCGGATCATCGACTCGGTCGCCGATCTGGTGGGCCGAACCGGCAATCCGTTCTGACGCGAACGTGAACGGTGTCCCGGGTCAAGCCTTTTCACTCGAGCGCTGCGTACACGAACAGCAGCGTCAGCGAATGATCTTGCCGCGACGGTACTCGTGGCCACCCCACACGCCGGACTGCTTGTCTTCGGAAGCATAGGTGCGGCAGGAATCGAGGATCGGGCAACGGGCGCACACGCGTGCGGCGTAGTCGAAGTCTTCGCTCGGGTCCGGAAACCATCGGTCGGGGTGGGCGTCACCGCGGCATGCGGCGACGTCCCAGTCGGGAGCGTCGTAGGTGGGAGCAAGCAGGTCTGCCAAAGTCATGGTCATCGGTCTGTCTCCTTCCGGGCCGTCGCGGCACAGGTGTGTCCCACGCAGGCAGCGGGGACTCGAGTCCTTCTGGATTGCACATTCTCGACGTGTGAACGGCCCGGGGTGTCACGGTGAGGCGACTGGCAACCCGGGGCGCACACACCCCGGGAATCGGGGTGTCAGCAGCTGAATCCGGTTGGTCGACCGGACTTTTCGACTTCATGGTCGAGGAGTCGGATCATCGATCGCGATCCATTCCACACATTTGGCCTGGTACGCATCCGAGTCCTCCTCTCCATGTTCTGCCCGCTGGCACCGAGGATCCAGTGTGCCACGATTCGAGGCAGGAAACTAGGAAATGTGGCCCACGTCCAATTTGCGCGCGTTGTGTGTCAGCGCAACGGCATAGGGATGCCCGCGACGACCAGCGTCACCGAATCCGACACGGACGCAACCGACGCGTTGAGTCGGCCCAGCAGATCACGGAACAACCGCCCGGACGCGGTGGCAGGCACCACCCCGCTGCCCACCTCGTTGCTCACTGCAACGACGGGAACACGACACGCCTTCCATGCGTCGAGCAGTTCGTCGATGTCGGCGTCGACGGCCGCCACGTCGCCGCCGTTCCACACGTCGTGCACGTCGAGCCGCGCGGTCAACCACGTGCCGAGACAGTCGATCAGCAGCGGCTCCGTGGCCTCGCGCAAGATCTCCGCAACATCGACGGTTTCGATCGTCGACCACGTGCCGGGCCTGCGTTCGCGGTGCAGCGCGACACGGTGCGCCCATTCGTCGTCGCCTTCGCGGACACCTCCGGTTGCGACGTACACCACCGATCCGTACGCCGCAGACAGTTCCTCGGCGTGACGCGACTTCCCCGAGCGGACCCCGCCGAGTACCAGCGTCCGCGACGCTCTCGATCCGGCTCCCACCCGCAGTACCTCCCCGTCGGTGCCCAGGCGGGCACCGCAGTTGCGCACACGTTCCCGAAGCTGTGCGATCGGCGGATTGTGGTGCCCCAGATGCACCGCGACGACATCCGTCGAGTCCACCACGGCGCCACACCCCCGCAGGGCCTCGACGGTCTCCGCGAACTCGGGTAGACCCAGATGCCCTGGTGAGAGCTCGGAACGGTCGCCGAACGTCTCCTCGAGGAACACCGCATCGAACGCGGCACCGCGCACCGTGTCGAACCAGGCCGGGGGTAGCGGCCCGGTGTCGCAGGCCCACAGGATCCGCGACCCGTCGGGTCCGGCGACGTCGTACAGCACAGCATCGCCGTCGCGGAACACCCGGTGTTGTGCTGCCAGTACCCGCACCGTGTACTCGCCGACCGGCAGTTCGTCGCCCGCCTCCACCGGCACGAACCGGACCGGATCGTCGGGCCCGGCCCACGGCCGGCACACGTCGAGGGCATCTGCCGGGCCGATCACGTCGACGACATGCCCCGCCTCGACCCACGACCGGAAGAGCAGAGCCTGCGGGCCCAGATGGTCCGGGTGCGCGTGGGTGAGGAGGATGTGGCGCACCTCCGCGAGGGTCCGGCCGAATCGCACCGCCGCGCGCGGCGCTTCCGGCCCGCAGTCGAGCATCAGCACGTCGTCGACCAATGCTGCCGTCTGACCGCGGATCTCGCGCCTGCCCGCCGCGTCCACACACGATCCGCACCGGCAGAAGGGGCTCGGCCACCCGTCCGCAGCTCCGGTGCCCAGCAGCAGTACTTCCATCACGTCTCCTGTGCTTCGACGGGTCGGGAGTGGTCGCGCAAGGGCAGCACCGCCCGGCCTGCGGGACGGTCGAGTACCTCGACGCGCGCACCGTAGATGTCGGCGATGCGCTCGACGGTGAGGACTTCCGTGGGAAGACCGTCGGCGACGATCCGCCCTCGGTCCAACAGCACGAGCCGCTCACCGTACTGGCTGGCCGACGTCAGATCGTGCATGGCCGCAATCACCGTCAACTCCCCTTCTCGTCGCATCGAGTCGACGAGATCGAGCACCTGCTGCTGATGGCCGATGTCCAGGGCGCTGGTGGGCTCGTCCAGCAACAGGACCTGCGGTTGTTGCGCGAGCGCGCGGGCCAGCACGACCCGTTGCAGTTCTCCACCCGACAGTGCGGTCGCGAGCCGCGATGCGAAGTCCTCGAGTTCGAGCCGCGTGATGACCCGCTCGACGATCTCGCGGTCGCGCGGGGTTTCGCTCCCGAAGCGGGGAATGTGTGGGGTACGGCCCAGATGGATCAGCTCACGCACGGTGACGCCCTCGGGGACGATGGGTCGCTGCGGCATCAGCGCGACCGCACGCGCGATGGCGCGACGACCCGAGTGCCGAGGTGTCACCCCCGCGACCTCGACGTCGCCGGCCGCGGACACCAGCCCGGCGAGCGCGTGCAGCAGCGTGGTCTTGCCGGACCCGTTGGGACCCACGAGCGACACCCACTCCCCCGCGCCGACGACGAGTTCGACGTCGTGCAGCACCTGTACGCCGCCGCGTTCCGCGCACAGGCCGCGGCACGTCACCCCGCTCATGCCACACCCCGGCTCCGCCGCAGCACGACGAGGAAGAACGGCGCGCCGATCGCCGCGGTCACGACACCGATCGGCAGTTCGGCCGGTGACATCACAGTGCGGGCCAGGACGTCGGCGAGCACGAGGAACGCTGCGCCGATCATCAGCGACAACGGCAACAGCAGTCGGTGTCCCGGGCCGATCAGCAGCCGCACCGCGTGGGGAATGACGATGCCGACGAACCCGATCAGGCCGCTGGCCGAGACGACGGCGGCGGTGCCGAGTGTCGCGATGCACACGAGGATCAGCCGCACCCGGGCCGGGTTGATGCCGAGGCTGGAGGCTTCGACGTCGCCGACCGACATCACGTCGAGGGTGCGCCGGTGCAGCATGATCACGACGACGGAGACGATGACGTACGGCAGCACCGTCCGCACGTCGGACCAGCCGTCGGTGGACAGGCGTCCGAGCATCCACGAATACACCTGACGCAAGGTGTCGTCGTGGAGTTGCATGAAGAACGTCTGGATGGCGTTCGCGAACGCCGCGACCGCCACACCGGCGAGGATGATGATGACTTCGGTGCGGCTGCCCCCGACGGTGCGTCCGAGCGCGTAGGTCGCGCCCACCGCGAGCATCCCACCCGCGAATGCGGCGACGGGCACCCCCGCGAATCCGGCGGCGCCGCCCACCACGATCGCGAGTGTCGCGCCGAGGCCCGCACCGCTCGAGACGCCGAGGAGGTACGGGTCGGCGAGTGGATTGCGAAAAACGCCCTGGTAGGCGGCGCCGGCGATCGCGAGCATCGCTCCGACGATCACACCGAGCACAACCCGGGGCATGCGAATGTTCCACAGGATCGCCTGTTGTCGCGTGTTCAGACCCGAGTCGACGTCGACGAACGGAATCTTGTCGAGAATGTCGAGCAGCACACCGCGCGGGGTGAGCCCGGCGGGACCGACGAGGATCCCGACGAGCATCGCCGCGAGGAGAAGGATCACCGCGCCACCCAACACGAGTGCGCGGCGACGCGAGGTGATCACGGCGCAGGCTGGCCCGCGGGAACGGCGGTGACGATCGCGGCGAGTTCACGCACGAGGTCGACGACGCGCGCACCCCATCGGCTCGCGATGTCCTCGTCGAGGACGTGGACCTGCCCGTCGCGGACGGCGGTGAGGTCGGCCCAGCCGGCGCGTTCGGCGACCGTCTCGGGCGTGACACCGCAGCACTGCGAGTCGGCGAGGAAGATCAGGTCGGGGTTCTGCTCGACGATGAACTCGGAGGACAGTTGCGGATAACCGTCGCCGCCGGTCGCGATGGAGGTCAGGCCCAGCATCGAGTAGATCTCGCCGATGTAGGTGTCGTCGGTGACGCTGTAGAACGTGTTGTCCAGTTCGTGGTAGTACCGCAGCGGTGTCTCACGCTCGGGCACGGATGTGACGATCTCGTCGATCTCGGTCTGCATCTGCGCGACGAGTTCGGCGGCGTCGGCGACGTGGCCGGTCGCGGCTCCGACCTGCTCGAGCTGGGCGTAGGTGTCGTCGAGGGTGACGGCAGCGGGAAGAAGCAGGACCTCGACGCCGGCGTTCCCGAGTCCGGCGACGAGGTCGCCGTTGTCGTCGGTGGTGACGACGAGATCGGGGTCGTAACCGAGAATGGCCTCGACGTTGGGGTTGTAGCCGGACAGTTCGGTGACCGGGACACCTTCGGGGTAATCGGATCGGTCGTCGACGGCGATCACCTGGTCGCCCGCACCGACGGCGTAGAGCATTTCGGTGGTGGTCGGACTCAGCGAGACGATGGACTGCGGAGGTCCCGACTCTGCGGGTGCGGTGCTGTCGGGCGAGGCATCGTCACTGCTGCTGCAGCCGACGATCACCAGTGCAAGAGCAGCGACACCGGCGGTGAGAAACCTGCGGGAAGTGAGTGGCACAGCCATCCTCCGTGGCTCGGAGGACGAAAACAGCACGGCTGCAACGACGAGTTGCGGCACGATACCGTCCTTCGTCCGAGGACCAGTACGTGTCCGCAGTGCCGGCTGACCTGGCTTACCCGGTGGAACCGGGATCACAGTTGCGGGACAGCGCCGGGTTTTCACCGGCTTCACCGAAAACGCTGCGGGCGCCCTGCCCGACTGGCAGAGCACCCGCAGCGTATCCCACAGCGTTTCCGGGTCAGGCGAGCGCCTGCTCCAGGTCTTCGAGCAGGTCCTCGTGATCTTCGAGGCCCACCGACAGGCGCACGACTCCGTCGGACAGGCCGATCGCGGCGCGCCCCTCCGGTCCCATGGCCCGGTGGGTGGTGGTCGCGGGGTGGGTGATGAGCGACTTCGTGTCGCCGAGGTTGTTGGAGATGTCGACGATGCGCAACTTGTTGAGCAGTTCGAACGCACGCTTCTTGCCTTCGCCCTCGGGGGCGTCGAGTTCGAAGGTGAGGATCGTGCCGCCGCCGCTCATCTGCGACGTCGCGAGCTCGTATTGCGGGTGCGACTCGAGGTAGGGGTACTTGACCCAGCGCACCTTGTCGTTCGACTCCAGGAACCGGCCGAGTCGCAACGCGGAGTCCACCGCGGCATTCAACCTGACGGGCATCGTCTCGAGGCCCTTGAGGAGGGTCCACGCGTTGAAGGGGCTCAGCGACGGACCGGTATGCCGGATGAGGTTCTTCACGGGCCCGTCGATGTAGTCCTGCGGACCGAGGATCGCGCCGCCGAGTACCCGGCCCTGGCCGTCGATGTGCTTGGTGCCGGAGTACACGACGATGTCGGCGCCGAGATCGAGACTGCGCTGCAGCAGCGGGGTGGCAAAGACGTTGTCCAACACCACCTTTGCGCCCGCCGCGTGCGCCATCTCGGAGACCTTGCGCACGTCGACGAGAGTCTGCATCGGGTTCGACGGGGTTTCGAAGAACACCGCGGTGGTGGGCACCGACAGCGCCTGCTCCCACTGATCGAGGTCTTCACCGTCGACGAACACCGTCTCCACACCCCACCGGGGCAGGATCTCGTTGCACACCACGAAGCACGAGCCGAAGAGGCTGCGGGCCGCGACGAGGCGATCGCCCTTACCGAGCAGAGCAGCAAGAGCCGTGAACACCGCGGACATTCCCGATGCCGTGGCGTAGCAGGCTTCGGCGCCGTCGAGCAGCCGCAGCCGCTCCTCGAACATCGTCACCGTCGGGTTGCCGTACCGGGAATACACGAAATGGTCGACTTCGCCGGTGAACGCCTGCTCGGCGGCCTCCGCCGACTCGTAGACGAACCCGGAATTGAGGTAGAGCGCCTCGGACGTCTCCTCGAACCCGGAGCGCATCACGCCGCCGCGCACACCGAGTGTGGCCGGGCGAACGGAATCGGGCAGCGGCTTGCTGAACGCACCACCCTGGGGAATTGCACTCACGACTGCCTCCACGGCAGGCCTGCGGCCCGCCAGCCCTGTCCGCCGCGATGCTTGTCGGCATCGAGCGGCCCTTCGAATCCTTCGAGAACGTTGTATGCAGGGGCCAGACCCGCGGCCGTCGCCGCTTCGGCGGCGCCGATCGAACGCTGACCCGAGCGACACAGGAAGATCACCGGCCCGCTACCGATCCCGGCGTCCTTCAACTCGTCGACGAAACGCTCGTTGGGGGCACCTGCCGGGTACGACACCCATTCGACGAACAGGGTGCGGCGTCCGATGGATGCGGTGTCGGGGACACCGACGTATTTCCATTCGGCGTCGGTGCGCACATCGACGAGCACGGCATCCTGATTTTCCTGCAGCAGCTCCCAGGCATGCTGCGGCGAGATGTCACCTGCGTAGCTCACCGGAACAGCTTTTCACAGCTCGCCGTGGCCCGAATGCGCGGGATGATCGAACTCAGGCTGTGCATACCTGCCACACGTCGTTCAGGCGGTGCAGCCGCGCCACACGTCGTTCAGGCTGTGCAGACGCGCCACACGTCGTTGACGAGTGCCAGCGTCCACGTCTCGGTGGTCGACTTACCGTCGATCACGGTGGTGACGTCGACGGTGGCCTCGTCTCCGTCGATGACGATGTTGCTCGTGCCGTCGAACTCGATGTCACCGTCGGCTCCGGCGAGTGGACCCTGACCGTCGGGCAGTTCGTCGCAGCGGAGTATGACGAGAACTTCCTCGTCCTCCGCGTTGACGGCCTTGACGTAGTCACTGGCCGTGCGGGTCACCCGTTCGGGGCCGTCCAGGGTCTCGCCTTCGGGCGAGAGCATCTGCGTGACGACGAGCGCGAGCGCGAGGACGACGATCACGAGGACGGCGCCGATGAACGGCCAGGGGGTGCTGCTCGTCGTGCCGTCGGGGTCGAGACCGTCGGGGTCGGGTTCGGGGTCACGCCGTTGTGCCATGCGGATGATCCTAACCTCGGCAGATCCACCCCGATCCGCCGCATTTGCGCCGATAAACCCTAGTGAGGTAGGAATTGACCATGGCCTCCACTCCGCTTGTTCGACGTCTCGCCGTCGACCTGTGCCGCGTGAGTGCCCACATGTGTTGTCGCTGAAGCGATTCTCCCGACGTTTCCCGGAGTTCTTCTCCACCGTCATCCCGCACGACCTGTGCCCGCCCACTGAGGGCAGCCTTAATTTAAGCTGGATATGTCCGTCCGCACACCGAAGAGGTAGTTGATCCCCTGTGACTGATCAGAGCCGTCCCCTTCGCGTCGCGATCGTCGGTGCCGGCCCAGCCGGTATCTACGCCGCCGATGCACTCATGAAGTCCGACACTGCGCAGGATCCCGGGGTGAGCATCGACCTGTTCGAACGCATGCCGGCGCCGTTCGGCCTCATCCGCTACGGCGTGGCACCCGACCACCCGCGCATCAAGGGCATCATCACTGCACTGCACAAGGTGCTCGACAAACCGAATGTGCGCCTGCTCGGCAACCTCGATTACGGCGTCGATATCACCCTCGACGACCTGTACCGCTTCTACGACGCGGTGATCTTCTCGACCGGCGCCAACGCCGACCGCGAACTGCAGATTCCCGGCATCGAGCTCGACGGCAGCCACGGCGCCGCCGACTTCGTGTCGTGGTACGACGGCCACCCTGACGTTCCGCGAAGCTGGCCGCTCGAAGCAGAAAAGGTCGCGGTCCTCGGCGTCGGCAACGTCGCACTCGACATCGCGCGCGTGCTCGCCAAGACCGGCGACGAACTGCTGCCCACCGAAATCCCGCCGAACGTCTACGAGGGCCTGAAGAACAACAAGGCCGTCGAGGTGCACGTCTTCGGGCGTCGCGGACCGGCCCAGGCCAAGTTCACGCCGCTCGAACTGCGCGAACTCGACCATTCGCCGACCATCGAAGTCATCGTCGCCCCCGAGGACATCGACTACGACGAAGGCTCCGAGGCGGCGCGCCGCAACTCCAAGCAGGTCGACATGGTCGCCAACACCCTGCAGGACTGGGCCATCCGCGATGCGGGCACTCGCCCGCACAAGCTGTTCCTGCACTTCTTCGAGTCGCCCACCGAGATCCTCGGTGAGGACGGCAAGGTCGTCGGCCTGCGCACCGAGCGCACCGAACTCGACGGCACCGGCAACGTCCGCGGCACCGGCAAGACCCGCGACTGGGATGTGCAGGCCGTATACCGCGCGGTGGGCTACCTGTCGCAGAACATCGCGAACCTGCCGTTCGACGAGCAGGCAGGCACCGTCCCCAACGAGGCAGGACGCGTGCTCGCCGACGAGAGCATCGAAGGCCCCGACCGGTTCATGCCGCACACGTACGTCACCGGCTGGATCAAGCGTGGTCCTGTCGGCCTGATCGGCCACACCAAGGGCGACGCCAACGAGACCGTCGCGAACCTGCTCGAGGATCGCGCCGCGGGCCGTCTCAACACCCCGGAGAACCCGGAGGTGGACGGCATCGTGAAGTTCCTCGAGGAGAAGCAGCTGCCGTACACGACGTGGCAGGGCTGGTACCGCCTCGATGCGCACGAGCGCAGCCTCGGTGAAGCAGAGGGTCGCGAGCGTGTGAAGGTCGTCGAGCGCGAGGACATGTTCCGCGCCTCGGAACCCAACAAGTAGTCCGTCGCCGCCTGCGGCGCTGTCGGCCGAATGCCACCTTCATACATCTCGAGTGTATGAAGGTGGCATTCGGCCATTTGCGTTCTCAGACGCAGGGAACCTAGGCGAACAGCACGGCGCCCAGCCACACGCCCGAGGCGATGAGCCCGCCGAACAGTTCGACGAGCATCGACAGGCCCACGGCCTTCGTCGCGTCCACCGTCGAACGCCATGCGCCGCCGTGTGTCCGATGCCGTTGCGCCTCCGACACGTACATGCCGAGCAGGAATCCGAGGAACAGGCCGATCACGGGGATCACGAAGAACCCCACGATTCCGACCACCCCGCCGATGATCAGCGACCGGTTGGGCACTCCCGACTGCGCAAGCCGCTTACCGGGCCAGGTGTATTTGACGACACCGGTGACCAGCAATGCGACCGTCGCGACCGCGAACACCGTCCATGCGACTGTGCCGCCGGTCATGAACGCCCACACCGCGATCGCCGCGAAGATCAGCAGGACACCCGGCAGGATCGGTACGACGATGCCGATCAGCCCGACGAGGATCGCCAGGCCGACGAGAAGTTCGGCGCCTGTGCTCACGGCGCCACCGGGTGGACGAGAGACGCGGCGCGCGTCGCACGCTCACGGGCGATGTCGACGTCCGGGCCGGTCGAGACGGCCACACCCATGCGGCGGCGCAGGAACGATTCGGGCTTACCGAACAGGCGCACATCCGTCTCCGGTGTACGCAGGGCCTCGGCGACGCCGTCGAACGCGATACCGGTCGCGTCGAGTCCGCCGTAGATCACCGCGGACGCACCCGGACGCACCTGCTCCACATCCACCGGCAGCCCGAGGATCGCGCGGGCGTGCAGTTCGAATTCGGAGTAGCGCTGGCTTCCCATGGTCACCAGTCCGGTGTCGTGCGGGCGAGGACTGACCTCGGAGAAGTAGACGTCGTCGCCCTTGACGAACAGTTCGACGCCGAACACTCCCCGACCGCCGAGCGCACCGGTCACGGCCGCCGCGACTTCCCGCGATCGTGCCAGCGCCACGTCGCTCATCGGCTGCGGCTGCCACGATTCGATGTAGTCGCCGTCGCGCTGCAGGTGGCCGATCGGCTCGCAGAAATAGGTTTCGATCTCTCCCGATTCTCCGACGGCACGCACGGTGAGCTGGGTGATCTCGTAGTCGAAATCGACGAACCCTTCGACGATGACCGTGCCGTGGTTGATGCGTCCCCCGGCGAGGGCGTACTCCCATGCGGTGTCCAGGTCGTCGAGGGAACGCACCGTCGACTGGCCTTTTCCGGACGACGACATGACGGGCTTGATCACGCACGGGAAACCGATCGCCTCGGCGGCTGCGCGGACCTCGCCCGGCGAGTGCGCGAACCGGTACGGCGACGTCGGCAACCCGAGTTCCTCTGCGGCGAGACGGCGGATGCCCTCACGGTTCATCGTCAGCTGTGTGGCCCGCGCGGTGGGGATCACCTCGGCGAGACCACGCTGCTCCACGGTCGCGAGTGCATCGGTGGCGATGGCCTCGATCTCGGGCACCACCAGGTGGGGGCGTTCGGCCTCGATGATCGCGAGTACGGCCTCCGGGTCGCCCATGTCCACGACGTGGGCACGGTGCGCGACCTGATGACCCGGGGCGTCGGCGTACCGGTCCACCGCGATCACCTCGACGCCGAGTCGCTGCAACGCGATGGTCACCTCCTTGCCGAGTTCGCCCGAGCCGAGCAGCAGGACACGGGTAGCGGTCGGCGACAGTGGAGTGCCGAAACGTGGAGAGATGTCGGGACGTGGAGAGATGTCGGGACGCGGTGAGACCATGGTGGGACTATATGTGGCAACCGTCGCCGTCCCGGAAGGAAAGCGATGAGCAGTGCACCTCAGTTGAGCAACGCAGATCAGCGTGTCGCCACGACGGGCCCCGATCACACTCGTGCCGATCTCCGCTGGTTCACGACCCCCGGGATCGAACCCGCCGACGAAGTGACCTGGCAGCGCCGCGACGCCCGCATCGTCCATCACGGCACCGGTGAGGTCGTCTTCGAACAGCTCGGCGTCGAGTTCCCGGAGTTCTGGTCGCAGAACGCCACGGACATCGTCACGCAGAAGTACTTCCGCGGGCAGCCCGGCACCGAGGCCCGCGAACACTCGCTACGCGATGTCGTCGCGCGCATCGTCGACACGATCACCGCGTGGGGCACCACCGACGGTCACCTCGACGACCCGGCTGCGTTCGCCGCCGAGCTGACGCACCTGCTCGTGCATCAGAAGGCGTCGTTCAACAGCCCCGTCTGGTTCAACATCGGTGTGCCCGACACCCCGCAGCAGGCCAGCGCCTGTTTCATCCTGTCGGTCGACGACACCATCGACTCGATCCTCGAGTGGTACCGGCAGGAGGCGGTGATCTTCAAGGGTGGTTCCGGGGCGGGCGTGAACCTGTCGCGCATCCGATCGTCGGTCGAACACCTCGGCGGGGGCGGCACCGCATCCGGTCCCGTCAGCTTCATGCGCGGCGCCGACGCATCGGCAGGGACCATCAAGTCGGGCGGGAAGACCCGCCGCGCCGCGAAGATGGTGATCCTCGACGTCACCCACCCCGACATCGAGGAATTCGTCGACTGCAAGGCTATCGAGGAACGCAAGGCGCGGGTCCTCGCGGGCGCCGGGTTCGACATGGGCCTGAGCGGCTCCGACATCCATTCGGTGCAGTATCAGAATGCGAACAACTCGGTGCGGGTCACCGACGACTTCATGCAGGCGGTCGTCGACGACGCGCAGTGGCCGCTGCGTGCGGTGACGACCGGCGCAGTCGTGCGCACGGTCGGGGCCCGAGACCTCATGCAGCGCATTGCCGCTGCCACGTGGGAGTGCGCAGACCCGGGCATGCAGTACGACACCACGATCAACCGCTGGCACACCGCGGCCGCGACCGGGCGGATCAACGGATCCAACCCGTGCTCGGAGTACATGCACCTCGACGACTCCGCATGCAACCTGTCGAGTATGAATCTGCTGAGGTTCCTGCGCGAAGACGGCGAATTCGACGTCGACGGATTCCGGCATGCCGTCGCGGTGATGCTCACTGCGCAGGAGATCCTCGTCGGTCGCGCCGACTATCCCACGGAGAAGATCGGTGCGACGTCCCGCCGGTTCCGGCAGCTCGGCCTCGGATACGCGAATCTCGGTGCGCTGCTGATGGCGTCGGGTCTGCCGTACGACAGCGATGCGGGTCGCGCCTATGCTGCGGCGATCACCGCGTTGATGACGGGCCACGCATACGAGGTGTCGGCGCGGCTCGCGAAGCGGTTGGGCCCGTTCGACGGTTACACCGAGAATCGCGAATCGATGCTCGATGTGCTCGCCCGGCACCGCGGCGCCGTCGACGACATCGATGCCGAACTCGCTCCCCGGGCGGTGCTGGCGGCAGCCCGTGAGGCATGGGAGCACGTGGTTGCCGACGGCACCACACACGGGGTGCGGAACAGTCAGGTCACGGTGCTCGCTCCCACCGGCACGATCGGCCTGGCAATGAACTGCGACACCACCGGCATCGAACCCGATTTGGCTTTGGTGAAGACGAAGAAGCTCGTGGGCGGCGGCAGCCTGTCGATCGTCAATCGCAGTGTGCCGCGCGCGCTGTCGCGACTCGGATACGATCCGGCCGAGGTCGCCGACATCGTCGCCCACCTCGACCGCAGGCACACCCTCGCGGATGCTCCGCACGTGCGCGCCGAGCATCATCCGGTGTTCGCAACATCGATGGGCAGCAATGTGATTGCGCCGCGCGGGCATGTGACGATGATGGCGGCGGTGCAGCCGTTCCTGTCGGGTGCGATCTCGAAGACCGTGAATCTGCCGGAAGCCGCGACCGTCGACGACATCGCCGACCTGTACGTCGATGCGTGGCGGCTGGGCCTCAAGTCGCTTGCCGTCTACCGCGACAACTGCAAGCTCGGACAACCGTTGTCCACCTCGACGCCGCAGGCACAGGAGACCGCGCTCGCACCGGTCGCCACGGCGCGTCGGGAGCGTCTGCCGCGCACCCGCAATTCACGCACGTTCGAGTTCCGGGTGGCCGACTGCAAGGGTTTCGTCACGGTCGGTGAATACGACGACGGGCGCCCCGGAGAGATGTTCCTGCGCGTGTCGAAGCAGGGTTCCACCCTCGCCGGCATCATGGACGCCTTCTCCATGGCGGTCAGTTACGGCCTGCAATACGGGGTTCCGTTGCGTACGTTCGTGCGGGCGTTCACCAGCACGCGATTCGAGCCGGCGGGTATCACCGACGATGCGGATCTGCGGATCGCCTCGTCGATCCTCGACTACATCTTCCGGAGGCTCGCGGTGGACTACCTCGAGACCGAGGAGCGAATGGAACTCGGCGTGCGCACCGGTGGTGAACGGGCCGCGCAGGACGACGCACACATCACCGTCGACACTCGCCAAGGACATGCTCCCGCGCCTGGACCCTCGGTACCGGATCGAGGCTCCGACGCACCGTACTGCATGCAGTGCGGGGTGCAGATGCAGCGCTCGGGGTCGTGCCATGCCTGCCCGTCGTGCGGAAGCACGAGTGGCTGTAGCTGAACGTCCCGAGTACTCCATACTTGCCCGATGGATGTGGGGTTCGATACCGAAATGACGTTGCTCGCGGCGGGGCTGATCTTCCTGCTCGCGCTGGCGCTGGGTGTGTGGAAGTACCGGCAGATGGCGACGTCGGAGACGCATCTCGCCCACCCGTACGTCGACATCGCACACCGCTCGGCGTTGATGTACTCGTTCGCGACGCTGCTCATCGCTGTATTCGTCGAGCTCAGTGCGTGGCCGACATGGGTGAACCTGTCGGCGGCCGCGGTGGTCGTGGTGTTCTTCGTCGGCGCGATCGCGAGTTACATCCTGCACGGCATGCTGCGCGACACCACCAACCAGTTCGCGCATCCCACGCGGGGTCTGGGTGTGGCGATGGCCGCGCTCATCGTCGGCGAGATGGGCGGGTTCGCGGTGCTGTTCGCCGGGTTCGTGCGGGGTAGCTTCCTCGACTGAGCGGTGTCAGGCGTGATTCTCGATGAGCGACAGCACGTTGCTGTGCGGGTCGCGGAACCACGCGACACGCAGCCCATCGGGCGCGGTCCACGCATCGTGGTCGTCCTGGTCCATGCCGGTGTACCGAATGAAGTCGACGCCCTTGGCCCGGAGTCGCTCGACGGTCTCGTCGAGATCGAGAACCCGCCAGCCCAGGGCGGTGTATCCGGTCTCGCCGCGCGACTGCACGAGGGTGATCCGCACGGGGGCTCCTTCGCCACCGTCGATCACCAGCGTGAAGTTGTCCCGGTCGATCTTCCGGAAGCCGAGGGTGTCGACATAGAACATCTCCGAGACATCGAGATCGGTGCTCGGCACGAAGCTCACGAGTTGGCCGCTGATCGTCATGTTGTCCACTCTGCTCTGTGCGCGCCTCGCACGGCAACCGATCGGGTCACAATCGAGTGTTGACCGAGCACTGTGACTAGTCTTGGACCCATGAGTACCTCGGAGATCGCGACCGTCCTGGCCTGGCACGATGCTGTCAACAGCAACGACATCGAGACGCTGGTGGAGTTGTCCAGCGACGATATCGTGCTTCCCACCGACGATGACGATCCCGATCAGGGTCTCGACGAACTGCGCGAGTGGGCGACCTCGTCGGGCGTGACGCTCGAAATGGGACGCATGTTCGTGCACCACGGCATCGTCGTGGTCGAGGAGACGTCCACGTGGGCGTCCGACCCCGGCACTCCCGTCGAGGAAGCCATCGCGTTCCGCGTGGTCGAAGACCAGGTCGTCACGGTCGTGCGGCATGCCGATCTGCAGGACGCGTTCGAAGCGACCGGCCTGGGCGAGGCGGACCTGTACGAGCAGTGACCTCGCCCGTGACACACGTCATTTTCTGAACGCTCGCTAAGGTAGTCTCCGTTCCGAGAGTCCCTACGCATCGGAGTGAGGTTCGACGAGTGTCCGCTGAATCAGTTGAGAAGAAGGGTCCCCTCGCGAGTATTCGCGTCGTCGAGTTCAAGGGGCTCGGCCCCGGACCGCACGCCGCGACGCTACTCGCCGATCTCGGCGCCGACGTCGTCACGGTCCAGCGACCCGGCCAGATTCCGCCGGAAGGCGCCCGAGACCCGATCCAACGGAACCGCCGCATCATCGAGGCCGACCTCAAGAACCCCGACGACATCGAGAAGGTGCTCTCGCTGCTCGAGCGCGCCGACGTGCTCATCGAGGGTTTCCGTCCCGGAGTGACCGAGCGCATGGGTCTGGGCCCCGATGTGGTGCTCGAACGCAACCCGCGGATCGTCTACGGCCGGATGACGGGCTGGGGCCAGGAAGGCCCGTTGGCGAACGCGGCCGGCCACGACATCAACTACATCTCCCTCACCGGTGTACTGCACGCGATCGGCCGTGAGGGCGAGCGTCCGGTGCCGCCGCTGAACATGGTCGGCGACTTCGGCGGCGGCTCGATGTTCCTGATCTTCGGCATCCTCTCCGCACTCGTCGAGCGAGGAGTGTCAGGAAAGGGCCAGGTCGTCGACGCGGCGATGGTCGACGGCGCGCTCGCACTGTCGCACATGATGTGGGCCTTCCGCGGCCGCGGCGCATGGTCGGACGAACGCGGCGTGAACATGCTCGACACCGGTGCCCCGTACTACGAGGTATACGAGACGAAGGACGGCAAATACATGGCCGTCGGTTCGATCGAGCCGCAGTTCTACGCGCTCCTGCTGAAGGGTCTCGACCTCGACGCGGCCGAGCTGCCCGCCCAGAACGACCGGGCGTCGTGGCCGGAGATGAAGAAGCTGTTCACCGAGAAGTTCCTGTCGAAGACGCGCGACGAGTGGTCGGCGATCTTCCTCGGCACCGACGCGTGCGTCTCCCCCGTTCTCACGTTCGCGGAAGCACCCGAGAACGAGCACATCGCCTCGCGCGGATCGCTCATCGAACTCGAAGGCATCACCCAGCACGCACCGGCTCCGCGGTTCTCCCGGACTCCCGCGGGCGAGCCGGCCGCGCCGGCGGGCGAGGCCACGGACATCGCGACCCTGTGGGTCTGATCCGCAATCGTTAGCGGCGCGGCGCTGCCCCGGGTCAGTGGTGATCCGGGGCAGCACCGTGCTTTTCGCATTCGGTGACGAGTTCGAGGGCTCGCTGCGCGCGGTGCAGGAATCCGCGCTCCTGTAGCAACACGAACCACTCACTCGCCCACCGATGAGCGAGCACGAGGTGCTCCGGCGAAGGATCGGCGAGCAGCAAGCGGATCGCCGTGTCCTCTTCGATCTGGGCGGTGTGCAAGGCAATTCCCGTCTCGGGACGTCGGCGGCCGTATTCGGCGACCGGTCGCGGATGTGCGATCGGAAACCCGAGCCGGACACGTTCGTTCTCGACTGCCGCAGCCAGACGGTCCAGTTTCATCGCCGCGGAAGCGCGCGCGCCGTCGTCCAGTCGGGCCTGCGCGATGTCCCGCTTACCGCGCATCGCCTTCACACGCGCACCGATCACATATCGGGCGATCTTGAAATCGACGACGCCGCCTTCGGCACCCAGCTCGTAACCGTCGTCGAGCAGCCGTTCTGCCTCGTCGAGTTCTCCCTGCTCGTACAGGAACTCCCCCAGCACCGATCCGGCGAGCAACGCCGACGACGAGTGCGCTCCGCTGCCGAGTCGCGACAATCGCCATGCCTCCCGCAGGAGGCCGTCCGCCGCATCGAGGTCGAGTTGTTCGAGTGCGGCAAGCCCGAGGAGCGCGTTGCCGTGCATCAGGTTGTACGGCCCGGCATTGAGGTCGTGGTACGGAGCCGCGAGATCCTGTAGCCGTCTCGCCTCGTCGAATTCACCGCGATAGACGGCATCGAACGTCGCGGCGTTGAGACCCGACGACACGACGATCGGTGCGAGCGTGCCGGCGCGCGCCAGGAGCCGTTCGGGGAGCCCGTCGTCCGGACCGGTCCGGTCGCTCCGCACCTCGATGATGCGCCGCACCACTTCCACCTCGACCGCGACGTCGACGGCCTCGTCGCCGGTGATCCGGTCAGCGTCGAGACCGCGCTCGACCATCGCGAGTGCGCGCCGGCCGCGCTCGACGTCGTGGATGACGACATCGGCCCACGCCAGGGCCAGTTGCAGCCGCGGACGTACCGCCACGGTGCCACGCGGAAGTTTGCCAACCAACCCGATCAGTGTGGTGGCACGGCCGTTGGCGAGCAGATCTCTCGCATGACTTTCGACGATGTCGACGGCGTAGTCGTCGTCGGCCGCCGCGAGGGCATGGTCGACGGCCTCCCCCGTCATCGAATGCTGTTCGAACCACCGCGCGGCGATCCGGTGGAGCCCGGGCATCCGTTCGGGGAAGTCGCGTTCGAGGCGTTGGCGCAGGAACTCGGCGAACAGCGACTGGAAGCGGAACCATCGTCCCTCTTCGTCGACGCGGTGCAGAAACAGGTCGCGGTCCTCGATGTCTTCGAGCATCGCCTGCCCGTGTCCGTGACCGCTCAGCGCCGAGGCCAGGCTCGCGCACGTCTGCTCCGTCACCGCCGCAGTGAGCAGGAAGTCGACGAGCTCGGCGTCGAGGGACATGAGGACGTTCTCGGTCAGGAACTGTCCGATACCGCGGTGCCTGCCGGACAGGTGCGCCACGAGATCCGCGGGGTCATCGTGGCCGCGCAGCGATACCGATGCCAGTTGCAGGGCCGCGGGCCAGCCTTCGGTGGCGGCGACGAGATCGGCGACGATCTCGTCGTCCAGTTCCGTATCGATGTGTCGTGCAAGGAATTTCTTTGTCTCGTCGACATCGAAGGTGAGCATGCGGTGGTCGATCTCGACGAGTTCGTCGAGCACCCGCATGCGGCTCACGGGCAGTCCGGCACGGGTGCGCCCGACCACCATGACCTGCAGGTGATGGCAACCGTTGTCGAGCAGGAAGGCCAGGGCCGCGATCGTCGCCGGGTCGGTGACGCGATGCCAGTCGTCGATGATGACCACGAGCCGTTCTCCTGCGGCGTGGATCTCGTCGACCAGGGAGGTGAGGACGTAGCGTTCGGCGTCGTCGCCGTGTTCGTCGAGGGCCTGACCCAATTCCTTTGCGAGGGTGGGTCGTACCTGCCTGATCGCCTCGATGAGGTGCGCGAGGAACCACACGACGTTGTTGTCGTCGTGGTCGACGTTGAGCCACGCCACCGCGACACCCTCGTTGTCGAGTCGGTAGCGCCACTCGATGGCGAACATCGTCTTCCCGAAGCCCGGTGGCGCATGCACGACAATGAGCTTGCGGCGGTGCGACTCCTCGAGCAGATCCAGCAGCGACCACCGTGCGACGAGTCGCTTGGACGGCACGGGTGGGCGAAACCTCGTCGCCGGGGCAGGCGGGGTGGTCGACCGGCCGCTCGTGCGCCGCGTGCTCACACGTCCACTCGCCGCAATGGCCGCTACATGAGGCGCGGTTGCGTCGGCTTCGTTCGCATCCCCGGCCACCGCGAGATCGTCGAGGGGCAACCCTTGTTCGGTCTGCACCGCGCGCAGCAGCTCGCCGAACTCGGCCGCGGTCGCCGGTCTCGATCCGGGGTCCACCGACATGGCCTGCTCCAACGCGGCGCACAATTCGCCGGGCACTCCGTCGGCTCGAAGATCGGGAATCGGCTGCGTGGTCAGGCGCACGAACTGCGCCACGACGCGTTCGCCGCTGCGACGCTCGAACGCGGCATGGCCGGTGAGCGCGCAGAAGATCGTCGCCGCAAGGCTGTAGACATCGGACGCTGCGGTCGGGGCGCGCCCGGAGAGCACCTCGGGGGCGGTGAATGCGGGAGAACCGGTGACTTCACCTGTTGCGGTCTCGAATCCCCCTCGGATTCTGGCGATCCCGAAATCGGTGAGCTGGGGTTCGCCGAATTGGGTGAGCAGGATGTTGGCGGGTTTGACGTCGCGGTGCGCGATACCGAGCCGGTGCGCCGTCTCGAGAGCTCCGGCCAGCTTGACGCCGAGGCGGAGCGCATCGTGCCAGTGCAGCGGACCGGACCGGCGGATCAGCGCATCGAGTGAATCGCGCGGGTGATACTGCATCACCAGGTAAGGCCGCCCAGATTCTGTGGTACCGACCTGCAGCACGTTGACGATGTTCGGGTGACCGGAGAGCTGTCCCATCGCGCGCTGCTCACGCATGAAGCGTTCGAGGTTGTCGGCGTCGAGATCGGAGGTGAGAACCTTGACCGCCACGATCCTGTCGAGCGCGACCTCTCGGCAGCGGTAGACGATTCCGAACCCGCCGCGGCCGATTTCCTTCGCCTCGTCGAATCCGGCCGCAGCCAACTCCGCAGCGACGTCGGGTCCGGCGTCGCGCTGCGTCTGCAGCGGATCCTGCGCGGCCACGATCGACCCTCACTTCGTCGAACACAGACCCGGTCTCGGGTCCTGTATCCACGATATCGCCGACCACCGACAGCCCACGGCGGGTCGGCCGAGATAGATCCGGATCGCCCGGTGGGAGCGTGCCTTCGACCTGTCTCGCGGAGATGCGCGCGGCGACGAACTGTTGACCGATCCCGAGCGGTGACGGTGACGGTGACGGCTGTGGCCGCACGGGTACCGCGTTCGGCGAGGACATGCACTCCCATATCCATGAACCGAACAGCGACGCAGAAGGATGGAACGAATGTTCGAGTTTCCCTTGAATTTCGTACGTGTGTTCTATAGAATTCGATCATGGGTGGGGACCTCTGGAAACTCGACAACGATCAACTGATGGCCGAGACGCTCGCCGTCTCCGCCGAAATCCATACCTGGCAGGTACACCGCGTGGACCTGATGATCGCGATGGTCGAACGCGACACCGTCCGCGAACACGGCTACCGCAGCCCGGCCCACTGGCTGTGTGCCGCGACGAACCTCGAGATCGGTGAATGCCACCGCATCGAAACACTCGCACGGCTACTGCGATTGGAACCGGAAGTCCGCGAAGCCTATTCATCCGGCCTGCTCGACGCGGAGAAGGCTCGGCAGATCGCCTACTTCTGTCAGCACTATCCCCGCACCATGAACCCGTGCGACTTCGAGAACGCCCGCACCATCCTGATCGAGCACGCCTCCGACAGGATCGCCACCAGAGCGACCCTTCGAGCCCTGATTCGCCGACTCGAACACCTCTACACCACCGGCGACGGACCACCACCGGGTGAAGACTCCTCGCGCAACGAACTGCTCGTCTCCACCACCTGGCACGGGAGAGTGGTGATCCAAGGTGAGTTCGACGCGGTCACCGGTGCGCGTCTGCGGCATCTGCTCTCCCCGCTGGCCGCGCCACGACCGGAGGCGGGCGGCGTCAGAGATGATCGGCCGGCGTCGAAACGCAACGCCGATGCGTTCGATCAACTGTTGCGGTTCGTCGAAGCCGCCGGTCTCGTCCCCGTCGAAGGCGGGGTGAAACCGCACGTCACGGTCACCGCCTCCATCACGGACCTGACCAAGAACGCCGCGGTGAAGGAACTGTTCGCGAACTCCCCGGAGCACGGGTATGCGACCGAGCCATGGGCCGGGCCACTCTCGATCGACGCCGCGCGGATGCTCGCGTGCGATTGTCAGGTCACCCGGATCCTGCTCGACGAGCACGGGGTGCCGCTGGCGCACGGGCAGACCCGCCGCACCGCGTCCGCCGCGCAGCGACGCGCACTGACGGTGCGGGACGGCGGATGCGCCTTCCCCGGGTGTTCGACACCGCCGGCGTGGGCGGATGCGCATCACATTCATCATTGGGTCGATGGTGGTGATACCGATCTCGACAATTTGGTGATGTTGTGCGGTCATCATCATCTGTTGATGCATCACACCAAGTGGGAAGTCGAAATGACCGACGAGCGTCGGCCCCAGTTCGTTCCACCCGCGAGTGTGGATCTGTTCCGCAAGCCGGTCCCGGGGAGCAGGCCGGATCTGGTCGCCTGACCCACAAATCAACGAACCCAGCGATCAGACGACGAGCCGAGACGCCTCGAGGTCGCCGCCCTGCGCTACCTGTACATACGCGTCGGCCACTGCCGCCACCGCGTTGCGGAGCATGTCTGGGTGCTGCGTGTACGGCAACCGCACGAATCGCTCGAATGCCCCCTGCACTCCGAAACGTGGTCCGGCCGCGAGCAAGACACCGTGGCTCGGTCCGATCGCAGCGAGTGCCGTCGACACCGGCTCCGGCATCCGCACCCACAGCGACATCCCACCCTGACCCGGGGTGTACTGCCACTCGGGCAACTGTTCGTCGAGTGCCTCACACAGCGTCTGCCGCTGCTCCCGGAGCTGTGCGCGCCGTTGATCGAGAAGTTCATCGACATCCGACAGCAGGTGCGCAGCCGCGAACTGCTCCATGACGGGCGTGCCGAGGTCCACACCCGATCGGGCTCCGGCGAGCCGCACGATCAGCTCGCGGTCGGCGCGGATCCATCCCACGCGCAATCCACCCCACAGGGACTTGCCGGTCGATCCGATCGTCACCACCGAGGAACCGGCCGGGAACGACGCGACCGGAGCCGGTGGCGGCGCGTCGAGCCACAGATCCACCATCGTCTCGTCGACCACCAAGGTCATGCGGGCGTCGTACATGATGCGCGCGAGCTCGGCGCGACCGTCCTCGTCGAGACACAGACCGGTGGGGTTGTGGAAATCGGGGACGAGAAACGCTGTGCGCGCGGCAGTCTGGCGGGCGGCACCGGCGAGCGCTCCGAGGTCCCACCCGCCGGAGGGCCCGGCCTCCGGTCGCACCGGCACCGGGATCGGACGCGCACCGTGCCGTCGGATCGCTTCGAGCGCATTCGGATAGGTCGGATGGTCGACGATCACGCGGTCGCCCGGATCGGTGAGCACACCGAGCAGCAACCGCATCGCGTGCTGGGCACCGCTGGTGACCATGATCTGTTCGGGCGAAGTCGGCAGTCCGCGTTCCCGGTACCGACGCGCGATCACCTCACGCAGCGCCATCACACCGATCGGTTCCATACCGTGCGACGACAGGTACGCCGACATCGACCGCAATGCCAGTCCGTACGCGGCTTCGATTTCGGCGGCGGGAGCGGGGAGCGAGGCATTGCTCATGTCGATCGCGTCGTTGCCGAGTGCTGCCGTCGCCCTGACCGCACCGCGAGCACGTGTCCCGGCCGGCATCGCAACGGTGCTGCGCGCGCCTTGCCTGCTACGGAGATAGCCCTCGTCACGCAGCGTCGAGTATGCCGAGGTGACGGTGGTGCGGCTCAACGACAATGCAGATGCGAGTTCGCGTTCGCTCGGCAATGCCACGCCCTGCGGGACCCTGCCGTCGTGCACGAGGAGACGGATGCCGTCGGCGAGCGCCCGGTATGCGGGACGCACGTCACCGACGTCCTGCCAGTTGCCGAGGTCGCGAACCAGCGAACCGGCGCCTATCGCACGTGTGATCACCGGTCCAGTATCGCGCATGCTGGACGTGAACTCACCAGGCCAGTGACGTGATTACCGGTCGACCGTGCGGTCCAGCAGATGATCGACGAGTTCGACCGCACGCTCGCCGGTGTAGACACCGGACAGCATGCCCTGGGCGAGGCCACCGACTGCGGCGAGGACGAGTTCGGCATCGAGATCGGTCGTGCCGTCCGGGTTCCCTGCTCGCCTCAGATGATGGGCAACGATCGTGACGAGCGCGCGCGGCGCCGCATGGGTCTCGTCTGCGGCGAGGCCCCGGCCGACGATCGCCGCCGTATTGAACGCCCCGAGCACGATCACCTCTTCTCGGCGCCGATCATCGAGCGGAAGCAGTTCGGCGAGCACCGTGCGGATCGCCTCACGCGGCGCCGCGTCACTCTGTTCCGCCAGTCGTTCACCGAACCTGGCTCCGGCGTCTTCCATCACGGATCTGTGAGTGGCCAGGAGGAATTCGTTCTTCGTTCCGAAGTAGTACTGGACGAGCCGCACGGAGATTCCCGCTTCCGCGGCGACCGACTGGAAGGTCACCGCCTCCAATCCGCCGGAGACGATGACGCGGCGCACGGCATCGGTGATTTCGCGGCGCCTCACTTCGTGGTCGACCTGACGTGGCACGAGAACTGCCGCCTTCCATTTCGGAGACCTTCCCAGCTTGTTGATATATGCGTACCATAACCGTGGTACGTGCATATCATAAAGAACAGGAGAAACAGCATGCCGAAGATCGGCCGGTTCAAGAGCGACGAGGCAAGAGAACACTTCATGCACGCCTACGACACCATGGCAGCGCAATGGCCGGTGTCCTCGACCGACATCGACGTCGAGACATCCTTCGGGACAACCTATGTGCGCCGATCAGGGAGCGGAACGGGAGTGCCGATTCTCTTGCTGCCGGGCATCTCCGGCAACGGACAGGTATGGAGTCCCTTCATCGAGGGTCTCTGCCGCGACCGCGTGGTCTACACACCGGACGTCATTGGGTGGGCGGGGCGCAGCACACAGACAGCACCTCTCCACGATGGCGCGGATATGGCCCGGTGGATGGTCGAATTACTCGACGGACTCGGGGAGGAGCGCATCCACCTCGCCGGAAATTCGATGGGTGCCTGGATCTCGATGAACACCGCGGTTCACCACTCCGACCGGCTGGCGAGTGTGACGCTGTTCGAACCGGGCGGCGCAACCTTCGCGCGGCCGCGCGCGAGCGTTCTATTGAAGTTCCT
Organism: Rhodococcus sp. NPDC060090; assembly: GCF_042729855.1. Classification (NCBI taxonomy): domain Bacteria; kingdom Bacillati; phylum Actinomycetota; class Actinomycetes; order Mycobacteriales; family Nocardiaceae; genus Rhodococcus; species Rhodococcus sp. NPDC060090. Next base: position 121,404 of record NZ_JBHWXB010000001.1, read on the forward strand.
CGTCATGGGAATCCGGCCGACACCCGAGCGACTCCGGAAGTTCAACAAGTGGATGATGCCCGGATACGAGCACACCGACGAGGAATTCGCGATGATCGTGGCCGGACTGAAGTATCGGATGGGCGTGCCGTGGGAGCGCACGATCACCGACGACGAACTGGCCCGTGTCGCAGCACCACTCCTGGTCCTGTTCGGTGCCGAGACGATCACCAACGACCCCGAGATCCAAGCAGCGCGTGTCCGCACGCATATCCCGTCGGCAGAGATCGAGATCCAGCCGGGGATCGGGCACGATCTACTGTGGGCGAATCCCGAGCAGGTGATTCCCCGCTTTCTCGACTTCGTCGACACTCACGACCAGGCCCGGACCTGATCTGATCGAGTCAGGTCAGGTCAGGTCCGGGTAGGACGGGTCAGGAGAGGATGTCGCGCCGGACGATCGTTTCGTCGCGGCCCGGGCCGACGCCGATGCACGAGATGAACGCGCCGGACAGCTCCTCGAGACGCAGCACGTAGTCCTGCGCGTTCTTGGGGAGCTCCTCGAAGGTGCGCGCGTGGGAGATGTCCTCCCACCAGCCGGGCATCTCCTCGTAGATGGGCTTGGCGTGGTGGATGTCGGTCTGCGTCATCGGCATGTCGTCGACGCGCACACCGTCGACCTCGTAACCGACGCAGATCGGCACGGTGTCGAGACCGGAAAGTACGTCGAGCTTGGTGAGGAAGTAGTCGGTGATGCCATTGACGCGCGTGGCGTAACGGGCGATGACCGCGTCGAACCAGCCGGTGCGGCGGGCACGGCCGGTGGTGACGCCGACCTCACCGCCCTGCTTCGCCAGGTACTCACCGTGGTTGTCGAACAGTTCGGTCGGGAACGGGCCTGAACCGACACGCGTGGTGTAGGCCTTGAGGATGCCGAGCACCGTCGTGATCTTGGTGGGGCCGATGCCGGAACCCACTGAGGCGCCACCGGAGGTGGGGTTCGACGACGTCACGTACGGGTAGGTGCCGTGGTCGACGTCGAGCAGCGTGCCCTGCGAGCCCTCGAGCAGCACGGTATCGCCGCGTTCGAGTGCCTCGTTGAGCTGCAGACGGGTGTCGGCGATGCGGTGCTTGAATCCTTCGGCCTGACCGAGGACCTCATCGACCACCTGCTGCGGATCGAGAGCCTTACGGTTGTAGATCTTGACGAGCACCTGGTTCTTGAACTCGAGGGCCGCCTCGACCTTCTGGGTGAAGATCTTCTCGTCCAGGACATCAGCGACACGGACGCCGACACGCGCGATCTTGTCCTGGTAGCACGGCCCGATACCGCGGCCGGTGGTGCCGATCTTCTTTGCACCGAGGAAACGCTCGGTGACCTTATCGATGGCCACGTGATACGGCATGATCAGGTGCGCATCGGCCGAGAGCAGCAGACGTGAGGTGTCCACGTCGCGCTTCTCGAGGCCTGCGAGCTCTTCGAGCAGCACGCCCGGGTCGACGACGACACCGTTGCCGATGACGTTCGTGACACCCGGTGTGAGGATCCCCGACGGGATCAGGTGCAGCGCGAACTTGTCGCCGTTCGGCAGCACAACGGTGTGGCCCGCATTGTTGCCGCCCTGGTAGCGCACGACCCACTGCAGACGTCCGCCGAACAGATCGGTTGCTTTGCCTTTGCCCTCATCGCCCCACTGGGCTCCGATCAGGACGATTGCCGGCATTTCGCGCTCCTCAGGCAGGGTTCTTCGTGCGGGCGGTCTCGCCTGCAGGGTCCTGCCCGAATCCGGGCAGCAGCCGGGACCACAGTGTAGTCCACCTTCGACGAGCATCCGGGTTCGGTATCCGAATGGCCTGTCCGGCCTCGCCACGATCCGGGGTCCCCACGACCGGTACCGCTTCGGATTACAGTGGACGCCTGACCGACGGCCGCCCGATCGTGACCAGCGAGGAGATCAGTTGACCCCGGTAGTGCTCAGATGCGGCGATGTGCCACTCCCCTTGGCACTCACCTCCGTGACCGCGCTGTCGGCTCCTGCGGTTCCCGAGAAGGACGACTTCGAGGATGTGTTCGCACACACCGAGTCGGTGGACGACCCGCGACTGATTGTCGTGGGCGACGACGCTGCGTTCGCGGCGACGCTGACCCGGCTGATGCGCACCGACCGCCTGGCGGTCGAGCTCGCCTATGTCCCCGAGTCGCGTACACCCGCAACCGAGGCCTACGGATTGCGCACCGGCTCGAAGGCCGCCTCCATCGCGCTGCAGAGTGAGGCGAAGTCGATCCCGCTGATCCGCGACGACGCAGGCATGGCTCTCGTCGGGCGCGCGCTCGTCCGCGGCGAGGAGAACTCCCTCGTGGGAGAGGCGTATGTCGACGACACTCGCTTGTTCTCCGGCACTGTGCCGGGAATTCGGATCGAGCCGACGCCGCAAATGCCGGGTCTGCGGGCAGCGGTAGATCGCGCACGGTGGTTCGGCGGGTACAAATGGCTCACGGGTCGAGCAGTGCAGCTCGGTTCCCCGGCCGCGTTCCTCACTCGCGACGGCGTCCCGAATCCACGCGCGCTCAAGCGGTCCACGTTCTACCGCCACGAGACGAAGTGGAAGCTGGTGCGCTGAGCATGGCCGAGCGCTATACGAATCCGGCGCTATACGAATCCAGGTAGTCGCAGAGCATTGTCGACCACGGAATAGCTCGAAGCATCGCCCGCGCGGATTCGACTGGCAGTGCCGTGCACGTCCACCGGCACGTCCCCCGCGAGGGTTGTACGCCGCAACTCCCGGGGATGGTCACCGTAGTCGGCGACACCGTAGTGCTGGGTATTGCGGTTGTCCCAGATGGCGACGTCTCCGTCAGCCCAGGTCCACCGCACTGTGTTCTCGAGCTTCGTGACGCGATTCTGCAGAAGCTGGTAGAGCACGCTGCTCTCGGCGGCCTTCAGACCCACGAACTCGCGCACGAAATGTCCCAGGAGCAGGCTTCGTTCGCCCGTCTCGGGGTGCACACGAACCACCGGGTGCTCGGTCTCGAACGTCAGCGTCGCGAACCCACTGCGGAAGTCTCGCTTCGACTTCGAGTAGTTTCCGCTCAGTTGCTCGGGGGCAAGTGCCGCGGCGTAGTCGAATCGATTGGAATGGACCGCCCGAAGATTCTCGACGAGCACACGCAGCGGGTCCGGCAGTTGCTCGTAGGCGGCCGTCGTCGATGCCCACGTCGTGGCGCCTCCGTAGGGCGGCACTTTCACCGATCGTAGAATTGACGCCTTCGGGATCCTGTCGACGAAGGTGACGTCGGTGTGCCAACCGCTCGCGGCTCCTTCGAGGACCAGTATTCTGTTGTCGTCCGAGTTCAGGGACGGGTGGGCTGTGGTGGGAATACCGATACGCGCACCGAACTCGTATTGGATCTCGTCCGTCAGGTGGTGCTGGCTACGAAAGAAGATCACCTTGTTCACTGCGAGGGCGTACCTGATTGCCAGGGACGTCTCGTCCGAGATATCGCCGGACATTCTGACACCGTCGATGACAGCCCCGAGGTGGTGTCCGACCTTACGTACCGTGATCCCTCCGTTCGCGTAGATCTCGGAGGCGGAGTCGACGGTTGCTCCAATGGATGTGTCGGTCATGGTGCGATCCCCTTATCATCGGATTGTCAATCGATCTGCATTGCGATTCGGATGACGTCCTTCTCGACCACAGGCCTGCCCGGGGCGGCCTCGACGGTCACCCGGTGGAGTACGCCGTTCCACGCGAAGGGAGGTTCGTACTCCCTGCACACGGGCAGCCCCTTGTCGTAACCGAGGGTCAACGACGCACCGCCGTGCTGCCAGGCGTGAGGCAACTCGTGGTTGCTGTCGGTGACTGCGACGACGACGTCGTCGATGATCGCTTCCACTTTCAGCGACCCGTCCGAACCGAGCCGGAATGCGCATCCGACGGTGTGCCGCCCTGCGGTGAGTCGCCTATCTGCTACCACCCGGATCTCGCCGCCCGGTGTCGCGGCGACGACGGTCAGAATGCCCTGTTCGACGAACCCGGCGAACCCCCCGGTCCAGTCGCCGAGCGCGAACAGAACCCCCTCTGGGTCCCGTGCGGGTACGTCCACTTCGGCGACGACACGACCGCCACCCGAGATCCGCGGCAGTGCGTCGTCGGAGACGGGACCTCCCTCGGGGTACAAGGTGAGGATCGACGGGAGGGGGTAGTGCTGCCGCGGCCTGATTCCCGCTGCCCGGCCGCGCAGACTGTCGGCGAGCGGAGTCACTTTGTTGCGGCCGGCCTCGATGAACCACTGACGTTCGAGGGCGCGGACGACGTCCGGGTGTTCGCCGGACACATCATGTGCCTCCGAGAAGTCCTCTTCGAGGCGGAACAACGACCAGGTGTCGGTATCGAAGTCCCGGCTGCCCTCCATCAGTAACTCCTCATCGAGAACCCCCGTGGAGACGTGGTCGGTCGTCGCCTTCCATCCGTCGGCGAAAATCGACCGGGATCCGAGCATCTCGAAGTACTGAGTGGATCGGGGCGAGGGCGCTGCAGCATCGCCGAACGCCGGGCGCAGGCTCGCTCCGTCTACCGCGAGCTGACCGACGCCACCGACCGTCTCCGGCATCGTCACTCCGCATGCGTCGAGGACTGTGGGAAGGATGTCGATCGCGTGCGCGAACTGATCGCGGATCCCACCGGTATCGCGGATTCCACTTGGCCAGTGCACGATCATGGGGACACGGGTGCCACCGAGCCAGGTGTATCGCTTCCACAACCGGAACGGCGTGTTGCCTGCCCACGCCCACCCCCACGCGTAGTGCGGATACCCGTCGATTCCACCCCAATCATCGAGGAGCGCCGCGCTTTCCGAGACGTCGTCGCGGATGTGATGGGTGAAGCGGTGTTCGTTGTAAGTACCGCCCACCCCGCCTTCGGCGCTCGCACCGTTGTCCGACATCACGAAGATGAGCGTGTTGTCGAGGACATCGAGCTTCTCGAGGCTGTCGACCACCCTTCCGATCTGCGCGTCGGTATGGGTGAGGAATCCGGCGTAGACCTCGTGCATCCGCGCATAGACCCGGCGTTCCTCGTCGGTCAGGGAATCCCAGTCGGGCACCCACGACGGCCGCTCGGTCAGCGTCGTTCCCTCCGGAACGACCCCGGCCGCGAGCTGCCGCTCGAACACGGCCTCGCGCCACCTCTCCCATCCTCCGTCGAACTTTCCTGCGTAGGCATCCGCCCATGATCGTTCGACGTGGTGCGGCGCATGCATGGCCCCGGTCGCGAAGTACAGGAAGAAGGGCTTGCCGGGCGCCGACTCCTGCTGGTTGACGACCATCCGAATCGCTTCGTCGGCAAGGTCTTCGGTCAAGTGGTACCCGTCGCGTGGTCCGCGCGGCGGATCTACATAGGTGTTGTCGCGCACCAGCTCCGGCGCCCAATGATTGGAGTCGCCGCGAAGGAAACCGTAGTACTTCTCGAAACCCATCCCCAGCGGCCACCGGTCGAACGGTCCCGCACTGGTGCGTTCTCCCGGTGGGGTCAGGTGCCATTTGCCCACCGCCATGGTGCTCCATCCGGCGTCGCGCAGAATCCTCGGCAATGCAGCCGCGGTCGGGGGGATGCTCGCGGTGTACCCGGGTTCGGTGGTGGGGATGTCGGAGAGGAAGCCCATTCCCACCGCGTGATGATTCCGGCCCGTGAGCAGTGCCGCTCGCGTGGGGGAGCACAGTGCCGTCACATGAAAACGATTGAATCGCAATCCATCCGAAGCGAGTCGGTCGATGTTGGGGGTCGCGATATCGGACCCGTAGCAACCTATCTGCCCGAATCCGAGGTCGTCGAGAAGGATGACGACGACGTTGGGGGCCCCTTCGGGCGCGCGCTTCGGGGGTGTACTCATGAGGTTTCCATTCGGGTTTCGTGCGCACGCAGAGCACTGGCCGTCGCCTCCGACAGGGGCGTGGCAAGTCCTTGCGCGGCTGTATCCAACAAGTCTGTGACGAAAACGTCGAACGGCAGATCCGGGGTCTCGCCGTTCGCCAGTTGCTGCTCGAAACTCGCCAGAGCGAGCAGGCATTGCGCGAGAACCACGTGTATCCGACGGTTCCGGACAGCCTCGGGCACGTAGGAGATCTGCGCTCTGATCATCTCGGCCGCACGGATCGCGATCGGGCTGATCGGCCGTTCACCACCCCCGAACCACAGGGGAATCTCGTTGAACCGGTAGAGGAATACACGTGCGAGGAAACCGACGTACCGGCTTTCCGGGGCGGTAACCTCGTCGGCCAAGGGAAGGAGCAGGACGTCGAGCCATCTCCTCACCGAGGGCTCTCCCCCACTGGACGAGACGGTGTCGAACAATTCGGCGCGCACTGCATCGACGCGCTGGAGGCGATGCGCGAACACCGCGTCGAGCAGTCCTTCTTTACTCCCGAAGTGATACTGCACCGCATAATTATTGGTCTGACCGGCAGCAGCGGCTATCTGCCGTGACGACACTCCCTCCGGGCCGTTCTCGGCCACCAGCTTCTCTGCCGCAGAAATCAGAAGCAATCGGGTCTTCGATCCGTCGACAGGCCGAAGGGTATTCGAATCCTGCATGCTCTTCGAGTCTTTCGCCACACCGGTCTCCGGTTTCATTCGATCGATTGTCGCAAGATATCCCCGAGTTTCGGTTAAGTCAACTGTTCGAATCAAGAAATCCACGAATCGGGGAAAATTTCAGGGATTCAGGTTCGAACGGTTGACTTAACCAGTGGTCGACGCCTATTTTCGGATCGATCCGACGCGCCCGGCACCCGCCGGCCGCCCTCTGCGCTTGCCCATTGAGCAAGCCGCCCGAGAGGTTGATGATGATCAGACCCCATCCCGCAACATCCGTGCTCGTCACAGCCATCTCGGTGTTGGTTCTGGCTGCCTGTGGCTCGAGCCCCAGCGAATCACCCACCTCGGTCACGACCGGAGACCCGGCGACCGGGGGGCGATTGAGCGCGCTGCAGATCGGCGAGCCCAGAACGCTCGATCCCGCCGGGCTCTCCAATACCTGGGTACACCAACCGTTGCTGGGCAACGCCCTCTACGGAACCCTGATGATCAACGATCCCGGCACCAACGAGATCGAATACACCATGGCGACGGGGTTCGACAGCACCGACGGCGGTACCACGTACGAACTCACGCTTCGCCCAGGGCTCATGTTCACCGATGACACGCCGCTCGACGCCGCTGCAGTCCAGTTCAACTGGGAACGGCTCCGCGACCCGGCACTCGGGTCCACTGCCATCCGCCAGGTTTCCCAGGTTGCAGCCACCGAGGTGGTGGACGAGACCACGCTGAAGGTCGTTCTGCACGACCCGAATCCCAGCTTCCCGCAGGGGATGCTCGCCACATCCATGAACTGGATCGCCTCACCGACCGCGCTCGGGAACGGACGAGCAGCATTCGACGACGCACCTGTCGGTGCCGGACCGTTCGAACTCACGCGATGGATGCGGCAGGGCGCAATCGAACTCGAACGCAACCCCGACTATTGGGATGCTCCGAAACCCTACCTCGACGCGATCACGATCCGTTCGGTCACGGACACGACCCAGCGGGTGAACGCGATCACCACCGGCGACGCCGACCTGTCCACCGAAACGAATCCGTCGAGCGTCGGCAGAGCTCAGGATGCAGGAGCGCAGGTTGCCACCGTGCCCGCCGGCGGAGGGCAGTACCTGGGAATGAACTTCCGTCGCGCGCCGTTCGACGACGAACGTGCGCGCCGTGCGGTAGCGCTGGCCGTGGACCGCGACATGATCAATTCCATCGTGTTCAATGGTGACGGCGACGTGCCGCAAACCCTGTTCCAGGAAAACTCACCGTTCTATTCGGATATCGCGCTACCGCAGCAGGACCGGACGGCCGCCCAGAGCTTGTTCGACGAGCTTGCAGCCGACGGGAAGCCCGTCGAGTTCACCTTCACCACTTACACCGGTCTCGACAACCAAGCCACCGCGGAAGCCCTGCAAGCACAGCTCAATGCCTACGACAATGTCGAGGTCGACATCGAGGTGGTGGACTTCGCCACGGGAGCTGCGCGGGCCGGTGCACACGACTTCGACATGATGGTCTCGTCCGCGATCACCCAGGACCCGGATTACGCGCTCTGGACGGCATTCCACTCCGAGTCGACCGGCAACTTCATGGGGGTCTCCGACCCCCGCCTCGACGATGCACTGGACGCCGGCAGAACAGCGGAGACCATCGACGAACGCAAGCAGGCCTACGACGTCGTCCAGACGCGAATTGCCGAACTCGACCCGGGCGTCTGGTATGTCCGATCGTCACCGTCCGTGATGATGGGCGAGAAGGTTCACGGTCTGCGTCTCTACACGCTGGGCTCCCCGCTGCCCGAGGAGTTGTGGATCGAGAACTGAGCCCGACCGAAACGACGTGTGGGGTGGGCCGGGGGGGGCGGGGCCCCCCCACCCCCCGGGGGCGGGCCCCGGCCCGGGGAGCCCCGGTTGTAGGCCGGGT
>NZ_JBHWXB010000001.1:129903-183026 GCF_042729855.1 Rhodococcus sp. NPDC060090
CCGGGCGCCCCGGGGTGGGTTCACCTCATCCTGCCCCCCCCCCAACCCGGGGGGGGGGGGGCGGGGGGGCCGCCGGGCACCCCACACGCCTCGTCGGCGGACCGCTACCGGGTCAGCCGATGTTGACGCCGTAGTCCCGCGCGATACCCGCGAGCCCCGATGCGTAGCCCTGGCCGATGGCCCGGAACTTCCACTCGCTGCCGTGGCGGTACAGCTCACCGAAGACCATCGCGGTCTCGGTGGAAGCGTCCTCCGTCAGGTCGTATCGGGCGAGTTCACGGTCGTTGGAACGGTCGACGACGCGGATGAACGCATTGCGCACCTGCCCGAACGACTGGCCACGCGCGTCGGCGTCGTGGATCGACACCGGAAACACGATCGACTGCACGTCCGCAGACAGGGCGACGAGGTCGATGTTGATCGACTCGTCGTCGCCGTCGCCCTCACCGGTCAGGTTGTCGCCGGTGTGCTCGACTGCGCCGTCGGGCGAACGCAGGTTGTTGTAGAACACGAAGTGCTGGTCGGAAAGCACCTTTCCGCCTGCACCCGCCACCAGTCCGCTGGCATCGAGATCGAAGTCGGTTCCCGTCGTGGCCCGGACATCCCAGCCCAGTCCGATCGTCACCGCCGTGAGGTTCGGCGCCTCCTTCGAAAGCGAAACGTTTCCACCCTTGGCCAAGCTGACACCCATACCGGTCCTTTCGATCGTTGTGGTGATCTCCACGATAGCCATGGACAGCCCGGTCCGTATTGCCGCCTTGGTCCGTGTGTTAGGTTCCCGACGTCGTATGCGACGACGCATGAGGAAGCCGGTGTGATTCCGGCGCGGTCCCGCCACTGTGACCGGGGACAGTTTCCCGGGAGCCAGATACTCACGTCGCCGTACTCACCTGGACGGGGCGGATCACCCCGAGAAAGGGCGTCTTCGCCATGCGCGTTCGCGCCGTACCACTCAGATTTCTCAGCGCTGTGACAGTCGCGGGTCTGGCACTCGCAGGGTGCTCGACCGCCACCACCGATACCGACACAGCTGCCTCAGACGGCTGTATCACCGACTTCGATTCGAGAGTCGACTACTTCCCCGACAAGTCGGAGATCGCCGACGCCGAGAATTTCTCGATCACCTACGAGAACAGCTACCAGGTACTCACCGTCGACGAGCCGTTTCCCGGTGCCGAACCGGAGTCGTACGTGCTGGTCAAGTGTGGCGCACCGGAACCGGAACTGTCGGACGATCTCGCCGATGCTCAGCAGATCTCGGTGCCGATCAGCAGCCTGTATTCGGGTTCGACGACACACCTGCCGCTCGTCACCGAGCTCGGCGTGCTCGACGCACTCACCGGCGTGTCCAACGGATCCTATGTAAGCGACACCGCGGTCGTCGATCGGATCGCATCCGGAGACGTCGCCGAATACGCGGGCGGCGGCACCATCGACACCGAGGCCGTCGTCGTCGCCGCACCCGACGTCGTGATGACCGGCGGTACCGACGACCCCGCATACGCGCAGCTGCGCGACGCCGGGATCGGTGTGGTCGCGAACGCCGAGTGGCTCGAAGCGTCGCCGCTGGGTCGCGCCGAGTGGATCAAGGTGATGGCTGCACTGACCGGCACGGAAGTCCGTGCAGCCGAGGTCTACGACGGAATCCGCAACGATTACCTCGAGGTCGCTGCGAAAGCGGCGGATACCGAAGGCTTTCCCGTGCTGCTGGGCAGCATGTCGCAAGGCACCTGGTACATGTCGTCGGGCGGCAGCTACATGGGCCGCCTGTTCAGCGATGCGGGGGCGACGTGGCCGTGGCAGGACGTCACCAGCACCGGGTCGCTGCCCCTCGACTTCGAGGCCGTGGTTGCGGAGGCCTCCGACTCACCGACCTGGCTTGTCGTCAACAGCTGGACCTCCATCGGCGACGCCCTCGCCGACGACGAACGCTACGGCGAGCTCGCGGCGGCCGGCACCGGTCAGGTGTGGAACGCGAACAAAGCGCTCGGACCGGGCGGCGGTAACGACTACTACGAACGTGGCGTGTTGCGACCGGATCTGGTCCTGTCCGACCTCGTCGCCATCTTGCATCCCGAGCTGCTGCCCGAGCACGAGTTCACGTTCTATCAGCAACTCCCGGCATGACCGCCGTACTCGGTGCGGCACCTCCACTCACTGAGACCTCCGCTCCCCCGGCCCGTGTCCGGCGCGCGGCAGTGGTGTTCGCCGCACTGATCGCGGCGCTCGTGATCGCCACCGTCGTATCGGTGACGGTGGGTTCGGTCACGGTGCCGCTCGGCGAAACCCTGCGCGTGCTGCTCGGCCAGGACGCACAGAATCCCCGCTGGGGCATGGTCATCCGCGACCTTCGGCTACCTCGCACGCTCACCGCGATCGCGGTGGGCGCGGCGCTCGGTATCGCCGGATTGCAGATGCAGACCCTGTTCCGCAACGCGCTCGCCGACCCGTACATCCTCGGCGCGAGCTCCGGTGCGAGTCTCGGTGTCGCGCTGGTCGTCGTGGCCGGTGCCGGTGGAGCCAGTGGATTCACCGCGAATCTCGCCGGACTCGGCAGAGCCGGAATCGTCATGGCCGCAGCGCTGGGCGCGGCAGGCGTACTGATGCTGATCGTGGTGCTGTCGCGGTGGGTACGTTCGGCGGTGACGCTGCTGCTCATCGGTGTGATGCTCGGATCGGCAACCACAGCGGTCGTCTCGGTGCTCCTCGTCTACACCGACCCGCAGCGCGCTCAGCAGTTCCTCGTATGGGGCCTCGGCAGTTTCACTGCGACCACGTGGTCGGACCTGAAGTTGCTGGTTCCCGTAGTGGTCGCCGGCATCGCGGTCGCACTGTTGACCGTTCGGGCCCTCAACGCGCTGCTGATCGGGGAAGGGTACGCGCGGTCGATGGGCATCGATATCCGCGTCGTCCGGTTGACGACGGTGGTATCGGCTGCACTGCTCGCGGGCGTCACCACTGCCTTCTGCGGGCCCATCGGATTCCTCGGTCTCATCGTTCCGCACTTGTCGCGCATGGCATTCGGCACCTCCGATCATCGGGTGCTGCTGCCCGGAGTCGCACTGTTCGGTGCGGTGGTGGCGCTGGTATGCGGTGTGGCGAGCCAGATGCCGGGCACCGACACGGTCTTCCCGCTCAACGCGGTGACCGCGCTCGTCGGCGCACCGGTCGTCATCGTCGTACTCGTCCGCAGCCGGCGTGGAGCATTGGGAGCAGCGTTGTGAACGGGGTGGAACTGTGTGACGTGACGATCGGTTACACCCGTCGACGCACACTGCGACGCACTGAGGTCACCGAAGTCGCGGCCGGTCTCGACGCCGTAGCCCGCCGCGGTGAGCTCACCGCTCTCGTCGGTCCCAACGGTGCCGGAAAATCGACGTTGCTACGTACGCTGTGCGGTCTGCAGCCGGCCCTGCGAGGCACGGTGTTGATCGACGGCGATGACGTGGCGTCTGTGCGTCCCGCCGACCTCGCAACCCGGATTTCGGTGGTCCTCACCGAACGCATCGATCCCGGCCTGCTGACGGTGCGCGAACTCGTCGCTCTCGGACGAACGCCACACCTCCCTGCCAGCGCACGACTTTCGCCCGAGGACAAGGCCGCGGTGGACTGGGCGCTCGACGCGGTCGGCGCGACAGAACTGGAGTCCCGGCAGTTCAGCGAGCTGTCCGACGGGCAGCGACAACGCACGCTCACCGCACGCGCCCTCGCTCAGGACCCGTCGTTGCTGGTGCTCGACGAACCGACGTCGTTCCTCGATGTGCCGTCCAGGGTCGAACTCGTCGACGTACTGCGGCGCCTCGCTGTCGAACAGAACCTCGCCGTGATCATGTCCACCCACGAGCTCGAGCTCGCGCTGCGTGTGTCGGACCGAATGTGGTTGCTCGACGCCGATCGCACGCTGACGTGCGACTCCCCCGCAGCTCTGGCCGAGTCCGGTCGGATCGGGGCAGCATTCGATCGTGGACGGATGCGCTTCGATCCGCGCACACTGGTGTTCGACCTCGATTCCGTCGCTCTCGACAGTGGGGACAGCCGTGCCTGACGCTGCTGCAGTACTCGAGCGCATCGCCGCGCGAAGTCCCTACTTCTCGGTGAGTACCGGCCCTGTGCCCGACGGCCTGTGGCGGCCGACATCTGCGCTGCACGACAGCATGATTCGAGACGCGCTGGTGTCGGATACCGCACAGCGGATGGGAACCGACGAGACGCGAGTGGCCGCGTCGACCCTGTTCTTCGGCTACGCCGCCCGATTGTGGTCGGTCGCGCTGGGTTCGATCGTCGATTCGGGGCGATGTGTCCGCCTCGACCCGAGCACGTTGCTGTGGTGCAACGACGACGGTCTGCGGTTGCACATCGTCAACCCAGAGTTCGGGTCCTCCACCGGCGAAATCCTCGACACCCAGCTCGAACCGCTCATCGACGCGTGGAGCGACATCGTCGCGCCGGGTTTGATGTGGGGTAACTCCGCGTCCGCGCTGATCGGGGCCGGACGCGTGATCGGTTACGCGGCGCAGGCACACATCGACGCCCTCTTCGACGATCCACGTCTGGTCGCCGCGATAGTCCGATCCACCGGTCGACGTCGCAGTTGCTGCCTGTACTACCGCGTCCCGGGCGGCGGCGTGTGCGGCGATTGCGTCTTCCCCAGCCCACCGAAAGCACCGACGAAGGAGATTCTGTGACAGTCGCATTCGACCCCGAGGTCGTCGACACCGAGGACGGTGGCCGTGAACAGCGCTGGCCGCTTCCCACCGACGAGGACTCACTGCTGCGACTGATCCGGCTGCTGTTCGACGAGTACTGGAACGACATGTGGTTCGGCCTGCTCATCGAGGGCTCGGCGCTCGAGGTCGCGGCACCCAATGCTCCGAAGAAGATCTCGATGTACGACGGATATGCGACCGTCGACTTCGGCCGTTGGCATTTCCACCTGTGCATCGGCGAACACACCGCGAGCGGACCGGAGCTCGGCCGTATCCGTCGCTGCAGCCGGGCTGAGCTGTACCGCAGGATCGGTAAGGACGACGCACCGACGTCGTGGGGTGCGCGCCTGTTCAACGGCCGGGGCGAACAGATGCTCACCGTCATGTTGCCCACCCCGTTCCTCACCAACATGCAGCAGCTGACGGACGAACCGGCATGGGCGCACCTCGAGGCATGGGACCGTATTCGATCGGAATTCCTCGGCCTGGAGCCGGATCCCCGTGACCGAACAGGCACAGGCTTCCGCCACTCCTGACCAGCACAGCCGACGGCTCTCACCGACCGAAATACAACGCGCGCAGACAGATACAACCCTGCGGAACGGTTGCATCTGTCTGGCTGCGTTGTCACTGTTCTTTCTGCTTTGCCCGTTCGAACGAGGACGTGGCTATACTCCGGGATGTAGTTGGTTCGCCGTGCCGGTCGTGAGGAGCCCCGAAGACCGTGGCGGCGTCGAAGCACCCCTCAGCGGGGTGTGGAAGAGGGAACCCGGTGAGAATCCGGGACTGTCCCGCAGCGGTATGCAAGAACGACCGCCGTCATCAGCACTGGGCACCGCCCCGGGAAGCGACGGCCAGTAGGTACGGGCCCATCGGCTCGGGCGCTTGCAAGTCCGAATACCTGCCATCTGCGCCGGGCACGCCGTGCCCGGCGGTGTGCCGCCTCGAGGACTGGGCGCGCGGACCCGCTGCGCTTTCGCTCCGACACAGTCGGAGACACCGGGGCTCGGTCGGATTCGCGCACTCTACGGGCGGTGGGCCATCCACGACCGACCACCGGAGTACCACCAGTGTCTACATCCTCTGCACCTGCTTTCCACGCCACCGTTCTCGGATCCGCACGGATCGGACCGAACCGCGAGCTCAAGAAAGCCGTCGAATCCTATTGGGCCGGAAAGATCGATCGCGACGCACTGGAGAAGGTCGCTGCCGATCTGCGCGCCGGCACCTGGGCTGCGCAGCGCGACGCAGGGCTCGATTCGATTCCCGTCAATACATTCTCGTTCTACGACCACGTCCTCGACACCGCCGCGATGCTCGGCGCACTGCCGCCGCGTGTATCCGGTATCGCCGACGACCTCGACCGCTATTTCGCGGCCGCGCGAGGCAATGACGACGTCGCACCGCTCGAGATGACGAAGTGGTTCGACACCAACTACCACTACCTCGTACCCGAAATCGGCCCCGACACCGTCTTCACGCTCGACGCGTCGAAGGTTCTCGGCGAGGTCGCCGAGGCCCACGCGCTCGGTGTTCCGGCCCGACCGGTCGTCGTCGGCCCGCTGACGTTCTTGCTGCTGTCGAAGTCCGTCGACGGACAGGACCTGCTGCTCGACCGTGTCGGTGAACTCGTCCCGCTCTATCAGCACCTGTTGTCGCAGCTCGCCGCCGTCGGGGTCGAGTGGGTGCAGCTCGACGAGCCCGCACTCGTCCGCGATCTCGACGACGCGACCGTCGCCGCAGTCGAGCAGGTGTACGGCACGCTGTCGCAGGCACAGGACCGGCCCGCGATCCTCGTCGCGTCCTACTTCGGCAACCTCGGTCCTGCGCTCGGCGCACTCGCCCGCACCGGTGTCGAGGGCCTCGCGGTCGACCTGGTCGCAGGTGACTCGGCCGACATCGCCGGACTGCCCGCCCTGGCAGACAAGATGATCGTGGCGGGCGTGGTGGACGGCCGCAATGTGTGGCGCACCGATCTGGAGAAGGCACTGGCCACGCTCGCGACACTGCTCGGCTCCACAGGCTCGGTGGCTGTGTCGTCGTCGTGTTCGTTGCTGCACGTTCCGTACACGATCGAGGCGGAATCGGGCCTCGACGAGTCGCTGCGCACGTGGCTGGCATTCGGCACGGAGAAAGTCGCGGAGGTTGCGACGCTGTCGAAAGCACTGCGCAGGGGTCGCGACGCCGTGGCTTCCGAGCTCGACGCGGCTCGTGCCGCCGCCGAAGTACGCGCGTCCGATCCTCGCCTGCGCAACGACCAGGTGCGCGGCATGCTCGACTCGATCGTGGGGAACCGCACTCGCACGTCGGCCGATCAGCGCCGCGAGATCCAGCGCCAGCACCTCGACCTGCCTTTGCTGCCGACCACCACGATCGGGTCGTACCCGCAGACCACCCGGATCCGCGTCGCCCGAGCTGCACTGCGCAAGGGCGAGATCGAGCGGGCCGAGTACCTGCAGCGGATGCGTGACGAGATCGCCGAGGTGGTCGCACTGCAGGAGAAGCTCGGAATCGACGTGCTCGTACACGGCGAGCCGGAGAGAAACGACATGGTGCAGTACTTCGCCGAGCAGCTGGACGGTTTCTTCGCAACCGAGAACGGCTGGGTCCAGTCGTACGGCAGCCGTTGCGTGCGTCCGCCGATCCTCTACGGCGATGTTGCGCGCCCGGACGCCATGACCGTCGATTGGATCACCTACGCGCAGTCGCTCACCGAGAAGCCGGTCAAGGGCATGCTCACCGGTCCCGTGACGATTCTCGCGTGGTCGTTCGTCCGCGACGACCAGCCCCTCGCCGACACCGCCGATCAGATCGCCCTGGCCATCCGAAAGGAGACGGTGGACCTGCAGGCCGCGGGAGTCCGCATCATCCAGGTCGACGAGCCCGCTCTGCGAGAACTGTTGCCGCTCCGTGTCTCCGAGCAGACGGAGTACCTGAAGTGGGCAGTGGGGGCCTTCCGGCTCGCGACGTCCGGCGTAGCGGATTCGACCCAGATCCACACCCACCTGTGCTATTCGGAATTCGGTGAGGTCATCGAGGCGATCGCCGAACTCGACGCCGACGTCACCTCCATCGAGGCTGCACGTTCGCATATGGAGGTTCTCGACGACCTCAATGCGGTCGGGTTCGACCTCGGCGTCGGTCCCGGCGTCTACGACATCCACTCACCGCGAGTTCCGGGCGAGGACGAGATCGCCGAATCTCTTCGCGAAGCCCTGCGCGCAGTTCCGGCCGAACGCCTGTGGGTCAACCCGGACTGCGGACTCAAGACGCGCGGCACCGACGAGGTCACAGCGTCGTTGACGAACCTCGTCGCTGCGGCGGCAACGGTTCGGTCCGAGCTCGACCGCTAACGATTCACAGAAAGCACTCGATCATCATGACAACGAAGCACATTCGCACCACGCACGCCGGGAGCCTGCCTCGAACCGACGTACTGGTGGCTACCAACCGGGCACGCCGGGAGGCCGCAGACGGCTTCAGGCTCGACACGACGAGCGACTATTCGGAACTACTCGCCGGACAGGTCGAGGCCTTGGTCCGTCGCCAGGTCGACCTCGGGATCACCACACCTGGCGACGGCGAATACGGAAAAGCGATGTCTTCGGCCGTCGACTACGGCGCCTGGTGGTCGTACTCGTTCCAGCGTCTGTCCGGGCTGGAACTGACCGAAGGTGGACCGTTCGGCGACGATCCTGTCCGGTCGACACCCGGTAACGTGCAGCTCACGACGTTCCCGGACCGACGTGACTGGATCACGTTCGCCGAGGCGTACGGCGATCCGAAGAGCGGTGTCTCCGTCGGTGACGAGGCGCCGGTGTTTCCGACCGCGACGGGTCCCGTCACCTACACCGGACATGATGCGATCGCGTCGGACATTGCGAACTTGAAGGCCGCCCTGTCTGTATCCGGGGCAGAGAACGGCTTCATCACCTCGCTCTCACCCGGCAGCGCATCGCGAATCGGAAATCAGTTCTACACATCCGAAGAAGAGTTCATCTGGGCTTGCGCGGACGCGATGCGCGAGGAGTACCGGGCGATCATCGATGCCGGGCTGATCCTGCAGATCGACGACCCGTCGATCGCCGAGAACTGGGATCAGATCAACCCGGAACCCACGGTGGAGGACTATCTCGCATTCACCCGCATCCGCGTCGAGGCGCTCAACCACGCCCTGCGTGGGTTACCGGAGGACCGGATCCGTTTCCACCTGTGCTGGGGCAGCTGGCACGGCCCGCACACCACCGATCTCGAGTTCAAGTACCTCGTCGAGACGATGCTGACGATCGACGCCGGTTCGTATTCGTTCGAGGCCGCGAACGTCCGTCACGAGCACGAATGGCGGGTATGGGAAGACGTGACGCTACCCGATGGCAAGCAGATCGTGCCCGGCGTGATCAGTCACGCCACGAATGTGGTCGAGCACCCCGAACTCGTCGCCGACCGGATCGAGCGGTTCGCGAGCGTCGTCGGCCCCGAGAATGTGATTGCCTCGGCCGACTGCGGTCTCGGCGGTCGCATCCACCCACAGATCGCGTGGGCGAAGCTCGAATCACTCACCAAGGGCGCAGAATTGGCTACCCGGCGCCTCTGGTAGTCGACGCTGAACCGGCGTGGTCCGGAAGAAATCCTCCCGGACCACGCCCGGCCCCTCATTCGACGGCAAAGCGATCGACGAGCACCTCGATGCGACGTGCGGTGTCCTGCGGAGGAACCCTGCCCGTTCGGGTGAGCTCGACCAGACCGTGCACTGCAGCCCAGTAGACCTCGGCCAGCAGACCCGGTTCGACGGTTCCCGCGACCAGTGTCAACGTGTCGTGTAGGACTTGGAAGGACTCACGCATCGGGGCCGGGGTCGCAGGGTCCGCGAAAGGCAGTCCGTTGTCGAGGTTGAACATCGAGTCGTACACGGCAGGATGTCGCTCTCCGAACGCGATGTAGGCACTCGTGAGGGCAGCGACAGCGGCGCGTGGCGAGTGGGTTCCGGAGACCGCTCGGGACAACTCCAGGGTCATCTCGGAAAATCCGTCCAGTGCGACAGCCGCGATGATCTCGTCCTTACCCCGAAAATGGCTGTAGAGCACGGGTTGGCTGTATTCGATCCGTTCGGCCAATCGCCGAGTGGTGACGGCGTCCCACCCTTCTGCCTCTGCCATCTCACGCGCTGCCGCGATGATCGACCTGTGGCGGGAAGCCCGCTCACGCGCTTTGCGCTCCTGCACTGACATTCCATGATTCTAGCAGCGCTAGATCTTGGGTCGTCGAAATGTTATCGTCGATCTAATTTCTAGCATTGCTATATCTAGGAGGTTTCCATGCTGAATGCAGTTGCAGTCACCACGGTCGTGGTCTTCGGCATGTTGGTGGGAGTGGAATTCGCCATCGCAGTATTCGTCAATCCGATCATGTATCGAATTCCTGACGATGCCGGTGTGGCTGCTCGCAGCGACGGCGCGCGGGTGCTCGGACGCGTGATGCCGTTCTGGTACATCGGCACGCTCGCCATTGCGATTCTGTGGACGATTCTGGGGTGGGGCGACACCACTGCATGGATGACGTTGGGGGCGTCGGCGTTGTTGCTGGTCAGCGTCGTGATGTCGGTCCTGCTTCTCGTACCGATCAACAATCGCTCGATCCGATGGGCAGAAGAGGGAGCGCCGCCGGACTGGAAGGAGCAAGCTGACACCTGGGACCGCTACCACTATGTGCGGGTTGGCGTCATCGCGCTCGGCTTCGCACTGTCGGCAGTTGGATTACTCCTGATCTGACCCGAAGGACTGCTACGGATCATTTGTCACCGATAGTCGTCACGGGCGGCACCGGCACCGTCGGCCATCATGTCGTCGACCGTCTACTGGACGCCGGGCGTCGGGTGCGCGTCGTCAGCCGTCGCGACAGAGCGACCGACACGAGAGCTGCGCTCGAGTGGGCAGTCGCCGATCTGGGCCGCGACGAAGGCATCGCGCACGCATTGGCGGGAACCGACACGGTTGTGCACTGCGCGACCGGCAACTCTCGACGTGCGGACGTCCGCGCCGCTCGGCACCTCTTCTCGGCTGCACGAGTCGCCGGCATCGAGCACGTCGTGCTCATCTCGATCGTCGGCGTGGACCGGATCCCCTTCGGGTACTACACGGGCAAAGTGGAGGTCGAACAACAACTCGAACGATCCCGGCTCGGGTACAGCATCCTGCGTTCCACGCAGTTCCACGAACTGGTGGCCCGCGTGTTCACCCTCCAGAGACGCCTACCCGTCCTTCTCACACCGGATATCCGGATCCAGCCGATCGCCGCGGCCGAGGTCGCCGACGAGCTTGCCCGGCTGGCGTCGGCTTCACCGGCCGGTCGAGTCCCCGAAATCGGCGGCCCCGAGATCGTCAGTACTCGCGACCTCGCCCGCACCTACAACTATTCGATCAATGCACGAAAACGCATTTGGCCAATACACATCCCTGGACGGGCATTTGCGGCCTTCCGCGCAGGACACAATTTGACCCCGGAACGCGCGGTCGGTACCCAGACCTTCAGCGAGTATCTGACCTTGAGTCGCTCCGGCTGAAAGTGTGGTGTTCTCGACCGCTATCCGCGGTCGAGAACACCAAATCCTGGAGCCGCAGATCGGCCCACTCGGTGGTAGCGGACGACCGGAATGCCGCCATCATCGGTGACAGAGGCCCGCACCCCGTACACCTGCTCGATCATGTCGGTGGTCAACGCCTCGGACGGTGCGCCGTGCGCGACGATCATTCCCTTCGAGAGCACCACGACCCGATCGCAGAACATCGCTGCGAGATTGAGATCGTGCAGCGCCACATAGCTGGTGACCGGCAGTGCCGCGACCCGTTCGAGAATGTCGAGCTGGTGCTGAATGTCGAGGTGGTTCGTCGGCTCGTCCAGCAGCAGTTCCTCGGGCTCCTGCGCGAGAGCGCGGGCGATCTGCGCTCGTTGACGTTCCCCACCCGACATCGAGCGCCACAACCGGTCGGCGAACTCAGCCATCCCCGTCACCACGAGCGCGTGCTCGATGGCGTCCGTTCCACCCTCGTCACGTCCGAAGACGTCGGAGTGCGGAATTCGACCGAGCCTCACAATATCTCGCACCCGGATGTCGACCTCGGTGTGCGCGTGCTGCCCGACCATCGCGACCCGGCGCG
This sequence comes from Rhodococcus sp. NPDC060090, assembly GCF_042729855.1. Taxonomy (NCBI): domain Bacteria; kingdom Bacillati; phylum Actinomycetota; class Actinomycetes; order Mycobacteriales; family Nocardiaceae; genus Rhodococcus; species Rhodococcus sp. NPDC060090. The sequence continues at coordinate 141,764 of NZ_JBHWXB010000001.1, forward strand.
CCAGATCGCGGCGCCCGAGACTCCCGATGTCCCTTCCATCGAGAGCCACCGTCCCGCCATCGGGATGATCGATGCCTGCGAGCAAGCGCAGCAGGGACGATTTACCCGACCCGTTCGGCCCCAGCAGCCCGATCGTCTCCCCCGGCACGGGGTCGATCGTTACATCGTCGATCACGAGATTCCCACCGCGGCTCCATCGCAGCGACTGTGCGGACAGTGTCACGGCGTACTCCTCGTACGGAACAGGATCAGCGCGAAGGCCGGCACGCCGATGAGGGCGGTCACCACACCCACCGGTACCTCCTGCGGCGCGAACACGGTGCGGGCCACCGCATCCACCCATACCATGAAGACCGCACCCACCACGGCGGTGACGGGCACGAGGTGACTGTGCCGGGGTCCGACGAGGAAACGCGCGGCGTGCGGCAGAACGAGTCCGACGAACCCGATCGCACCCGCAGCACTCACCAGGACCGCGGTGATCAGCGCGGTCACCATCAGGAACATCAGGCGGGTACGCCCCACCGAGATACCCAGCGTCGCGGCCGTCGAAGTACCGAAGGTGAACGCGTCGAGGGCAGAAGCCCGCAACAGGCATACCAGGATTCCCAGCGCACATACCGCTCCGCAGAGCACGACATCACTCCAGGTGGCCCCGGACAACGACCCCAGCAACCAGAACAGCACACCGCGGGTCCGCTCGGCGTCGGCAGATGAGATGACGATGAACGACGTCAACGCCGAGAACAGTTGTGTTCCTGCAACACCCGCCAGTACGACGCGTGAGGTCCCGCCCCCTGCGCCGGTGGCGAGCAGCAGCACGAGCGCGAACGACGCGAGCGCACCCAGGAAGGCACCACCCGACAGCGACACGGCACCGCCGCCGATGCCGAGCACCGCGATCATCACGGCGCCGGTCGATGCGCCGGACGAGATACCCAGGACGAACGGGTCGGCCAGCGGATTGCGCAGCAACGACTGCATGATCACACCGCACACCGCGAGACCCGCTCCGCACACCGCAGCCAGCAGGGTCCGCGGCAGTCGCAATTCCCACACGATCCCTTCGCGGATCGCGCTCACCGAACTGTCCGCCAGACCGATCCGATCGAAGATCACCGCGTACACGTCCGTCACGGATAGTTCAGCGGGGCCGATCGTGACCGTCACAGCGATCGACATCGCCAGTACCGCGAGCCCGATCGCAACGACGGCCGCCGCGACCGGGGCACGCTCCACAGGCGACCAGGACTTCGTCGCCGACGCCATCAGCCCGCGAGGTTCCACTCGCGCAGCGCGTCGGCCACCTTCTCGATCCCGTCGATCGTACGGATCGACGGGTTCATGTCGGCACCGTTGACGACGATGTACCGCTTGTTCTGCACCGCTGTCAGACGCTGGGTCACCGAATTCGACTCGAGGAATTCGATCTTGCTGTCGAGTGCGTCGCCCGCGATACTGCGCCGGCTCAGGTCTCCGAGCACCAGTGCGGTGGGATCCCGGTCGAGGATCGACTCCCAGCTCACCTGCGGCCACTCGTTCGTGGTGTCGTCGAACACGTTCTCCGCACCGACGGAGTTGGTGATGATGCCTGACGATCCGCAGCAGCCCGCAACGTACGGGGTGGCGGTGTCGGCGAACCAGTACGCGAGCGACACTCCGGAGGCATCGATCTCGCCCGCAGCGGTCTCGTACCGCTGCTCGAGTTCGGCGACGAATGCTTCGCCGCGCTCCGCCACATCGAAGATCGCGGCGAGGTCGCGGATCTCCTTGTACACCGAATCCATCGTCAGGGGCTCGGTGCGGTTGCCGTCGGAGTTGACGCTGTTGTCGTCCTTTCCGTCGCAATCGGTGGGCGACAGGTACGACGGCACCCCGAGCTGCTCGAACTGTTCCGTCGTCGCGACACCGCCCTCACCGAGAGTGCCACCGAAGGACGCCGACACGAAGTCGGGTTCGGTGTCGAGCACGACCTCGAAGGAAGGATTGTTGTCGGCGAGGCGCGGGACCTTCTCGTTCTCGGCCGCGAGGTTCTCGCGCACCGGGTCGGTCCAGGTCGCGGTGCCGACCATGCGGTCGGCCAGGCCGAGCGACAGCAGGATCTCCGTCGACCCCTGGTTGAGCGACACAGCCCGCTGGGGAGGCCCATCGATCGTGACGGTGCGCCCGCAGTTCTCGATGCTCAGCGGGTAGTTCGACGTCGACGACGCGGTGATGTCCTGCTCGGTGGTATCGGTCTCGGTGTCGCTCGACGAGCAACCTGCCACGGTCATCGCCGCAGCGATGAGTGCGACACCGACACGCAGCATTGTGGGCCGCCCCGTGCGGGCGGCGAATATCGAAGTGTTCATGTCCATCCTCGTGGTGTTGCCTCGGTCGACGCAGGTGTCCTGGCTCCCGGATCGACGCTCTCCCCCGGCCTTCCAACCCGTACGGGCCGTGACCATGAATTGGGGGATCGCTCCTCGGTGACAGTTGCGGGACAGCCCCGGATTCGCACCGGTGTTCCCTACGTCGGTTCGAACAGTACAAGACCGGCCTCGACCTCCGAGCGCATGGATGCCTCGTCTACCTCAGTCCGCTCGTGATCAGAGGACGGCTCGTGACTCCCGAAGCAGCGAGGCGTACGACCGCAGCAGCTCCCAGACGGCCGAATCATTCACGTCGAGCCTTCCTGTGCGTCCGGTGGCGGTCAGTGCTCCGGTGAGCCGTCCGTCGCTCGAACGCACGGGCACGGCGAGTGCGGTCCGCCCGATACGACTCTCGTCGACCTCGTAGGCAGCATCCGAGTCCTGGACGCCCCGCAGTTCCGCCATCAGTTCCGACGGCTCGATCTTGGTGCGCTCGGTGACGCGGCGCAGCCGGCCGGCCCCGATCAGTTCGGGCCGCTGCGCCAGGAGCAACTTGCCGATCGCCGACGCATGCAGGTGCGTGGTCCACGTCGATTCGCCGGGCAGTTCGTGGTCGGGGTCGCGATCCACCAGGTGTACTCGCCCACCGCTGTAGGAGGCGAGGTAGATGCCGTACCGAGTCCGGCTCCGCAACTCTTCGACGACGGGGCCCGAGTCGACGTCCTGCAACGGATCGGGCGCGGCAGAGGCGAGTTCGCGGATCCGGCACCCGAGCGCGAAACCCGATAGGTCCTCCACGCGCACGAGATACCCGTCGGCCACGAGGAGGTTGAGGAGCCGGTATGCGGTCGCAGGCGGGGTGCCGGTCAGTGTCGCGATGTCTCGCGCCGACGCGCCCGCACCGAGAGTGGCGACGGCCTCGAGCATCGCGAGGGCGCGTTGAACGGCTCGCGGCTCATGCCCTCCCGAGCCGACACTCATCGCTGCTCCGCACCCGGATGGTCGACACCGACGAGAGCCATGTCGCCTCGAGCGTTCTCGGCGAATGCGCCCGAACCGGGGAGCACGTCTTCCGAACCGGGACTGTCGAATATCCCGACCGCGGCGAGACTCGCCGGGCGCGCGCGGCTCAGATATCGATACCAGAGCGTCGCACTCACCGGAACAGCAACGACGGCGACGAGTCCTGCGAACCGGCCGTCCAGTATGTGATCCGCGACGATGAATCCGATCGTCGCGACGCCGATAGCGGCTCCGAGGCCACCTATCCGGGCGATCGCCGGCGTCGACTCCCGGATCCGGGAGAGGAACGCCACCGCCGAGGCTGCTACCAGGACGTAGGCGATGAGCAGTGCGACGCGCAACGTGACGTTGATCCAGTCCGGTCTGGCGTCGACTGCGGCAAGAGCCGACGCGACGAGCGCGAGGACCGACACTGCAGCGACGAGCGCAACACACGGAGTGCGCAATCCGCTGTGCACCACCCCGAACGCTCTGGGCAGGACACCTTCGACGCCCATCGAATACAGCAGTCTCGATGCGGCATTCGACGAGGCCATCGAGGAGGCAAGCCACGAGCAGCACATCCCGATGTGCAGCAACGCAACCACCGCCGGGTTCACACCGGTCGACGTGCCGTGTAGGTATGCCCCGACCAGGGTGTCGGCTTGCCCGCTCCAGGCGGCCCATCCGGCGAATACGAACAGGGTTCCGCAGATGATCGGAGTGGCGAGCACAGTACGGGTGACGGTGACCATCGGGCGCCGCGCTTCGGGTCCGATGAATGTCGCACTCTCGAAGCCGGCCAAGGCGAACAGGGCAGCGAGGACGACGGGAAGCCACATTCCGGAGCCGCCCTCAGGAAGCGGTTGCAGTGGCGTCGATTCCACACCGGACACCATCATCAGCCCGACGATGAAAACCAGTGAGCAGACCTCGATCACGAGGATCGCGAGTGCCGCGAACCGAACACCGCGCAGCAGCGCGACGAGAATCGCCGCAGCGATCACCAGGTATACCGCGAGGGTCGCGGGACCACGGATCTCGATCCCGCACAGGGCCGCGATGGTGATCACCGCCAGCCCGCCGGAATACAGACTCAACGCGCCACTGACCAGATACTTCACAGCCATCGCTATGCCGGCGGCCAGAGCAGCACGTGCACCGAGGCCCTTCGCGACGAACGCGTAGAAGCCCCCGGACGCGACCATCCGCCGAGTGAACTGTGTGGTGCACCAGGCGATCATCGTGACGAAGACCGTCGCCACGACAATCGCGATCAGACCCGAGGCCAGCGCCTGGTGGGTCAGCATCGTGAGGGGCAGCAGCACCATGGAGGCTGCCGGCGCTGTGGTGGCGACGGATTGAGCGAGAACCTCCCAACCCGACAGCTGCCTGCGGCCGAGCGCATGGAGGGGCGAGACCGCGGCATGCCGAGGTTCTCGAGACGCGAACGACCGCGCGATGGCATCCGCCAATGCAGATGTCTCGGTCATGACACCTCCCTCTTTCCGGTGAGCTCGACACCGGCCTCGCAGAACCTAGCCACGATGTGTTTCCCGAGTGTTTCGGGCGTGAGTCGTGCGCCGCCGATCCGAGTGAGAAGCCGCCGTCCGATCGTTCCCACTCGCCGCCGCGCAACCGTTGCGTCGCCGTATCGATCCGGAATCACGTCCACTCCACGATTGGTCCCGACAGCGACAGGGCGATGGGAGACACGAAGTGAGCGTCACCAGAAGATCATTCATGCGAGGCCTGGGCATCACCGGCGGCGTCGGGCTGGCCTACGGGGCGATGTCCACACTCGGTCTCGCGCCGGCGGTGGGAGCCCCCAGCCGGTTTCAGGCTCCCGCGATGGGCGACCTCATCGGAAAGGCACCCGGCTCGCAGTCCGTGGTCGTACTCGGTGGCGGACCCGCGGGCCTGTGCGCAGCCTACGAACTCGGTAAGGCCGGCTACGACGTGACGGTCCTCGAGGCACGCACCCGGCCGGGTGGGCGCGTCTACTCGGTGCGAGGCGGCACCACGGAAACCGAGATCGGTGGACAGACCCAGACCTGCACGTTCGCCGATGGGCACTACTACAACCTCGGTGCCACGCGCATTCCGCAGAGTCACATCGCCCTCGATTACTGCCACGAACTCGGCGTGGAGATCCAGCCGTTCGGCAACCAGAACGCGAACACGCTCGTCAACTATCAGAGCGACACCCCACTCTCGGGGCAGTCGGTCCAGTATCGCGCCGCGAAAGCCGACACCTTCGGCTACATGTCGGAACTGCTGCACAAGGCGGCGTCGAGAGGCGCACTGGACGACGTGTTGTCCCCCGACGACAAGGACGCACTGTCGGAGTTCCTCAGCGATTTCGGCGATCTGTCCAGCGACGGACGCTACATCGGGTCGTCGCGTCGCGGGTTCTCCGACGAGCCCGGCGCCGGCCTGAACTTCGGCACCAGGACCGAGCCGTTCGCGATGCCCGATGTCATCCGCTCCGGACTCGGCCGCAACATCAGCTTCGAGTTCGGTTACGACCAGGCCACGATCATGATGACGCCGGTCGGCGGCATGGACCGCATCTATTACGCATTCCAGGAGAAGATCGGCGCCGACAAGATCCAGTTCGGTGCGGAGGTGACGTCGATGAAGAACGTCCCCGAGGGGGTCACCGTGGCCTACACGCAGCACGGTTCGCGCAAGTCGATCACCGCCGACTACTGCATCTGCACGGTCCCGCCGAACCTGATCGGACGCTTCGACAACAACCTGCCCGCCGATGTCCTGAACGCCCTGACCGCGGCCGTGCCCGCCTCCGGCGGCAAACTCGGAATCGAGTACACCCGCCGCTGGTGGGAAACCGAGGACCGCATCTACGGCGGGGCATCGAACACAGACAAGGACATCAGCCAGATCATGTTCCCGTACGACCACTACGGCTCGGACCGCGGTGTCGTCGTCGGGTACTACACCAGCGGGCGACGGCACCTCGCCTTCGAATCCCTCACTCACGAACAACGTCTGGCGAAGGCGGTCGCCGAGGGCATGACGATCCACGGCGACAAGTACGGCCGCGACATCGCCTCCTCGTTCTCCGGAAGCTGGCGCCGGATGAAGTACTCCGAAGGGGCCTGGATGAGCTGGAAGGGATCGAGCTACGGGCACGGCGACAGTGCCACCCCCGAGTACGAACTGCTGCTGAAGCCTGTCGACCGAATCTACTTCGCCGGCGACCACCTCTCGAATGCGATCGCGTGGCAGCACGGCGCGTTCACTTCCGCCCGCGACGTCGTCACCGCGCTGCACCAGCGCGTCGCAGCAGCCTGACAACCAACGACCTTCAGGAGAAGTCATGAAGCGCAACACCCTCCGTACTGCAACACTGGCCGCGAGCCTCGCAACTGCTGCCGTCGTCCTGACCGCCTGCTCGTCCGAGAGTGACGACAGTGATGCACCCAGCGAGCCCACCGCGGTCGCTCAGGCGGTGATCTCACCCGGTGAGACGAACCCGATGATTGCCGAGGGCGTGACGATCAGTTCCGGCGCGACCGTCTACAAGTCCAGCGGTCTCGGCCCGACCGCGTCGAACTCGGCTGCACCGCAGGGTAGCCCGGAATCGTATATCCCCTCACAGTTCAGCGGTGGCGCGCTACCGGAGGGCGTCACTATCACCGAAGCGCAGGGCATCAACGTGCTCGAGAACATTCGAGCCAACCTCGAATTGCAAGGCCTGACACTCGCCGACGTCACCACGATGCGGGTGTTCCTCGACAACGCGCCCGGCTCCGATCGGGCCGACTACGCCGGCTGGAACCGCGCCTACCGCCAATTCTTCGCGAACACGAACCTCGAGACCGGCGACACCGAACTCGTTCCGCTCGGGACCGCCGACCCCGCAGCGCCGCTCGAGCGGAACGAGGCCCGCCCGAGCCGGTTCGCACTCGAGGTCGGCAGCCTCCCCGTCCCGGGCTGGCTCGTCGAGGTCGAGGTCGACGCGGTGTATCCCACGGACGAGGCGGTCGGCTGATGGGCGCGATGAGCCCCGCACATTGGGCGATCGTCGCGGTGGTCATGCTCGTTCTGTTCGGGTCCAAGAAGCTGCCCGAGGCCGCCCGTGGCCTCGGCCGGTCGCTGCGGATCCTCAAGTCGGAGGTCGGCGAGATGCATACGGACGAGCCCGCGGCTCTCGGTACTCGGATTCCGGAACCGTCGCACGAGACCGTGAGCACTACGCAGGCAGCGAGCACGGAAGGGAAAGCGTTGCAGTGACGGCGATGCCGGTGGCACGCGGTGAGCCCGTCAGCCGAAGGGCGCCCCGCCCGTCAGCCGAAGGGCATCCCGCCCATCAGCCGAAGGGCGTCCCGCCCGTGACCGCGATGGTGTCACCGGTGATGTAGCTCGACTCCTGGGACGCGAGGAAGACGTACGAGGGAGCGAGTTCGGCCGGCTGCCCCGGACGGCCGAGGGGAACGTCGGCACCGAACTGCTGATACGCCTCACGGGTCATCGTCGCCGGAATGAGCGGAGTCCAGATGGGTCCGGGTGCGACCGCATTGACGCGTATCCCTTGCGCAGCGACATCCGCGGCGAGACCTCTGGTGAAGTTCACGATCCCGGCCTTGCTTGTCGCGTAGTCGAGCAGGCCGGGAGAAGGGCTGCTGGCCTGAATCGAGGTGGTGTTCACGATCGTGGAGCCCGGACGCATCTCCGCTGCCGCGTACTTGCACAACCAGAACAGCGCATACAGATTGGTCTTCATCACACGGTCGAACTGCTCGGTGGTCATGTCCGCGATACCGCCCGGCTCCATGTGCTGGTAGGCGGCGTTGTTGACGAGGATGTCGATCCCACCCAATTCGGACACGGTCGTGCGGATCAAGTCGCGGCAGAACTCCTCTGCCCGGATGTCGCCCGGCGCTGTCACTGCCCGGCGCCCCGCTTCCTCGACCAGCGCGGCAGTGCGGCGCGCATCCTCCTCCTCATCGAGATAACTGACGACGACGTCGGCGCCTTCTCGCGCAAACGCCACGGCGACGGCTCGACCGATGCCCGAATCTGCGCCGGTGACGAGAGCGCGTCGGCCTTCCAACCGGCCGCTGCCCCGATACGTTCGCTCTCCGTGGTCGGGCTCCGACGCCATCTCCGAGGTGAGACCCGGATACGGGATCTCCTCCTGCCGGTCGAGCGGTGGCGTCGGATACTGCTCCCCCGGGTGCTGCATGCGGTACTGATCGGGCATCGGTTCCTCCGGACGTAGGGTGCACTTTCCTCGTACCCGGTCCGACGCATCAGCACACACGGTTCGCGGAGTTCACACCTGGGTATGCGGACACGCAGCTGTTCCATGACCTCCGACTCCATGACCTCCGACGATGGGGTCCCCCCGACGAAAGGACACCGACGTGAGCGAACACAAGTCTCCGGAAACGGCCGACACCGGCAGTGCGAAGGCTGACACCGGCAGTGCGAAGGCCGACACCGGCAGTGCGAAGGCCGACACCGGCAGTGCGAAGGCCGACACCGGCAGTGCGAAGGTTGACACCGACAGGGGGAAGGTCGACGCAGCGTCCGATGTCGTGTCCGATCCCGCGCAATCGACGGAGGACGAATCGTCCGAATGGACCGACGAAGGTGGCGCGACACCATCGGGACCTGCAACCGATACCGGTAAGGACTGACGCCTCTACTCGTTCTGGGTTTACCCTGGTAGTCGACACCTTCCACGGGCTCGGGCACAGACGGCCATAATAGCCTCTCGTGTGGTCGAACGAGGAGGCATGCACGTGAGCGAGAACCTGTCGGCATACCGGAACGACTTCGCGCGGATCGAGAAGAGAATCGCCGGAGAGTTCGATGCCGGGCGTCGTCGCTGGGTTCTCGTCGGCTGTATCGGGCTGCTGATCGTGGGGTTGGTTCTCCCGCAGACATCGTCGGCCTGGTCGTGGACCGTTCTGGCCGGCTGGTTCGACGACGGTGCCCCGGTATCGATGCTGATGCGGGTCTTCACCACGTTGACCGTGGTGTTCGGCGTGCTGGTCTCTTCCGCAGCTCTGTGTCTGCGCCGGTGGCGGCTGGCATCGGCGGCGATGCTCGGCTCCGGGCTAGCGTCGCTGTTCGGGCTGTTCGGCTACTGGTCGCAGACAGGGATGATCGCCGACGGACCGCACGCACCGAGCGTCGGCATGGTCCTGAACTGGCTCGTCATGATCGCGATGACGTCGCAGTGGCTGCCGATCGTGCTCAGCAAGTCCCCCACCGACACGCGTCCGCGCCCGACGCTGATCCGGTCACCCTGACACCGCTCGGTCGGCTCGGCGCAGCAGGTAGGTGTCCATCACCCAGCCGCGCAAGGCCTTGGCCCGTGCCCTGGCGGTCTCGATCGTCTCGAGCACCTCGCCCAGGCGTCCCGCGACGAGCTCCTCGTCGCTCGTCCCGAGGTTCGCTCCCCACCAGATGTCCCAGTTGCCGTCGAGTTCCCGACAGGCGAGCTTTCCGTCCAGCATGACGACGATATTGTCGGCGCCGGACGCGACCTCCACGCCGAGTCGTCGCCCGGTGGTGATCGTGATCGGGCCACCGATACGGTTGAACACGAGCCGATGTCGCGCTGCGAGGACTTGGATGCTGCTCACGGCGGGGATGACGTCGTAGTCGATGTCCAGCACACCACGCTCACGTATACGTTCGACGACGCGAATGGTGCTGTCGTACAAGCTCGGATCACCCCACACCAGGAAACCGGCGGTCTCGCTGTCGTCGACCTCGGTGCGCAGCACCTGTTCGTATGCGTCGGCACGTGCCGCGTGCCAGTCGCGTACCTCCGTGGCGTACTGCTCAGGTGCGCGGTCTCGCGGCGGGTCGGGCACCACGATCGTGCGGTACCGGCTGCTGGTGTGTCGGCGCAGGATCTGTTCGCGCACCATTACGAGATCGTCCACACCGCGAGCCTTGTCGGCGACGAGGAACACGTCGACGCTCTCGAGCGCCTTGACGGCCGTGACTGTGAGATCGTCCGGGCCACCCGGTCCGATCCCGATCAGCCGCAACCTCATCCGCGATCCTCGAGATCACCTTCGACGTCGAGGTACGCCTGCTGCAGCGCCTTCAGGGTCTCCGGATCGGGTTCCGCCCACAGTCCACGATCGGACGCCTCGGTGAGGCGTTCGACGATGCCACGCAGTGCCCACGGATTGGCGTCGCGCAGAAACTGCTGGTTCTCGGGGTCGAGTGCATAGTTCTGGGCCAGAGACTCGTACATCCAGTCCTCGACCACACCGGCGGTGGCGTCGTAACCGAACAGATAGTCGACGGTCGCGGCGAGTTCGAACGCACCCTTGTAGCCGTGCCGACGCATCGCGGAGATCCAGCGCGGGTTGACGACGCGCGAACGAAACACGCGTGCAGTCTCCTCACTGAGCGTTCTGGTCCTCACGGCGTCGGGGATCGTCGAATCCCCGATGTACGCCTTGGGGTCGTTGCCCGTGAGCGCACGTACCGTGGCGACCATGCCGCCGTGGTACTGGAAGTAGTCGTCGGAGTCGGCGATGTCGTGTTCGCGGGTGTCGGTGTTCTTGGCGGCCACGGCGATCCGACGGTAATTGGCACGCATGTCGTCGGCCGCAGCCACGCCGTGCAGGTTGCGTCCGTACGCGAAACCACCCCACGCGGTATACACCTCGGCGAGATCGGCGTCGGTGCGCCAGTTCCCGGAATCGATGAGTTGCAGAATGCCGGCACCGTACGAACCCGGCTTGGATCCGAAGATGCGGCGTACGGCTCGATCGGCGTCGCCGTGCTCGGCCTCGTCACACCTGGCATGAGCGCGGACGTAATTCATCTCGTCGGGTTCGTCGAGCGCCGCAACCATGCGGATCGCGTCGTCGAGCATACCGATCACGTGCGGGAACGCGTCGCGGAAGAATCCGGAGATGCGCACCGTGACATCGATACGTGGACGGCCGAGTTCCTCGAGCGGTACGACCGTGAGTTCGCGGACGCGACGGGACTCCGGGTCCCATTCCGGGCGGACGCCGATGAGCGCGAGCACCTCGGCGATGTCGTCGCCGGCGGTGCGCATCGCGGACGTGCCCCACACCGACAGCCCCACCGATTGCGGATGCTCACCGGAGTCGGCCAGATACCGCTCGATGAGTGCGTTCGCGAGAGCGACACCGGTGTCGTAGGCGAGTCGGCTCGGCACGGCCTTGGGATCGACGGTGTAGAAGTTGCGGCCTGTGGGCAGCACGTTGACGAGGCCGCGCAACGGCGAACCCGACGGCCCGGCCGGAACATATCCACCGTCGAGAGCGTGCAGGACAGCATCCAGTTCGTCCGTGGTCTGCGCAAGACGTGGCACGACCTGTTCTGCGGCGAACACCAGCACACGCGCAACCTCGGTATCAGCTTGACCGAGAACGGTTTCGACGGACCGGGGGACGGATTCGACGTTCCAGCCGCCATCCTCCATCGCCTGCACGAGCGCACGGGCCTGGGTTTCGATCGCATCGACCTCGGTCAGCGACGCGTCCGGCTTCAGGCCGAGTGCGGTCCGCAGGCCGGGCACCGCGTGACTCTTACCGCCCCACACCTGGGCGGCGCGCAGGATCGACAGAACCAGGTTGACCCGGGCCTCACCGACCGGGGCGGCGCCGAGTACGTGCAGGCCGTCGCGGATCTGCGCGTCCTTGACCTCGCACAACCACCCGTCGACGTGCAAGAGGAAATCGTCGAATTCGGCGTCGTGCGGCCGGTCGTCGAGTCCCAGATCGCGGTCGAGTTTCGCGGCCTGGATAAGCGTCCAGATCTGCGCGCGGATCGCGGGCAGCTTCGCCGGATCCATCGCCGCGATGTTGGAGTACTCGTCGAGCAGTTGCTCGAGGCGGGCGATGTCGCCGTACGACTCGGCGCGCGCCATCGGCGGAATCAGGTGATCGACGATCGTGGCGTGCGCGCGTCGCTTGGCCTGCGCACCCTCGCCCGGATCGTTGACCAGGAACGGGTAGATCAGCGGCAGATCCCCGATCGCGGCGTCGGTCGCGCACGACGCCGACATGCCGGCGTTCTTGCCGGGGAGCCACTCCATCGAGCCGTGTTTGCCGAGGTGGACGACGGCATCGGCACCGAAGCCCTGTTCGACCCAGCGGTAGGCGGCGAGGTAGTGGTGCGACGGTGCCATGTCGGGATCGTGGTAGATCGCGACGGGGTTCTCGCCGAATCCGCGGGGCGGCTGGATCATGAGGACGACGTTGCCTGCCTGCAATGTGGCCAGCACGATCGCGTCACCGTCGACGAACAACGAGCCGGGGGCCGGCCCCCACGCCTCTGTCATCGCGTCGGTGAGCTCGGCGGGCAGATCCTTCGTCCACTCCACGTAATCGGATGTGGTGACCCGCACCGGATTACCGGCGATCTGCTCGGCAGTGAGCCATTCCTCATCCTGCCCACCTGCGTCGATCAGCGCGTGGATCAGGGTGTTTCCGGCTGCTGTGTCATCGAGTTCAGGGTCGTCGTCGAAATTCACACCGGGGAAACCGTCGCCGAGGTCGTATCCGAGGTCGCGCATCGCTCGCAACATCTTGATCGCCGACACCGGAGTGTCGAGGCCCACGGCGTTGCCTACGCGTGAATGTTTCGTGGGATATGCCGACAGCATGATCGCGATGCGTCGTTCTGCGGGCGGGACGTGCCGTAATCGGGCGTGCGCGACCGCGATTCCCGCCACCCGCCGGCAGCGTTCCGGATCGGTGACGTACCGGGGCAGACCGTCGACGTCGAGTTCCTTGAACGAGAACGGCACCGTGATGATGCGGCCGTCGAATTCGGGTACCGCGATCTGGGTCGCGGAGTCGAGTGGGGACACGCCGTCGTCCGAGTCTGCCCAGCTCTCGCGGCTCCACGTCAAGCAGAGGGCTTGCAGAATCGGAATATCCAGTGCGGCAAGGGCCCCGACGTCCCATGCTTCGTCCTCGCCGCCGGCGCTGACAGTGGCCGGCTTGGTGCCGCCGGCGGCGAGCACGGTCACGACCAGGGCGTCGAGGGTGCCGAGTTCGGCGAGGAGATCGTCGGGAGCGCCGCGCAGTGAGGCGCAGTGCACGACCACGGCATGCGCTTTACCGGTCGCATCGATCGCGTCGGCCAGATCATGCGCGAACTGCACGTTTCCGCTGGTGTGGTGGGCTCGGTAGAACAACACACCCACCCGTGGCAGCGAGTCCACAGCCGGAGCAGGACGTTCGAGCACACCCCATTCGGGTAGCTCGGCCGGCGGTTCGAACCCCTCACCGCCGAGCAGGACGGTGTCGGACAGGAACGCGTGGAGTTGCGCGAGGTTCGCGGGGCCGCCGTGGGCAAGGTAGCGATGTGCCTCTGCAGCAGTGCCGATCGGCACCGTCGAGTAGCTCATGAGCTCCGCGTCGGGAGTCTGTTCACCACCCAGGACGACGACGGGAACACCCCGCGCGAGGACTGCATCGAGCCCGTTCTGCCACGACTTGGCCGAGCCGAGAATCCGCACGATGACCAGGTCGGCGCCCTCGAGCAGCCCGCTCAGGTCGGTGTCGACGTCGAGGCGGGACGGGTTTCCGACCGCCCAGTCGGCGCCGCTGGCACGGGCCGACAGCAGGTCGGTGTCGGACGTCGACAGCACAGCAAGGCGCGTCACGACGCACCGCAAAACCCAAGGCACACGGCCATGTTCAGTCTCCAAAACCCTCGTGGACTACTCATGTCGTGGCCGGTCTCCTGGCTGACGGATCATTGCTGCTGCGCCGACCTTCCCAGACTTGCGTCCAGTGGTCTCCGTTCCGGCGAGCCGGTACGGACGAGGGCGAGCAACTACCGCTCACAGTGGCGAGGGCCGCGCCGGTTTCTCACCGGCTTCCCGTAACCACGACGTCGCCAGCGTAGCGCACCATTTCCTGAGCATGTGCAACCATGTGCACCCGTGGAGCACGTCTTGCCCGAAATTCCCCCCGATCGCTGCCCCGGATTGCTGCGACCGCACCTCGCCGCCGACGGGGCGCTGGTGCGTCTGCGCACTCCGGGCGGCCGCGTGCCGTCCAGCGGTCTGCAGCAACTCTCGGCCGCCTCCCAGAAATTCGCCGACGGCGACGTGCACCTCACATCGCGGGGAAATTTGCAGGTCAGAGGTATCTTGCTCGACGAGTGCGGCAAAGTTCCTGCCGATCTGGTCGACGCAATTGCCGCAGCCGGGTACCTGCCGTCGCCGACGCATGAGCGAGTCCGCAACGTGGTCGCATCACCCCTGTCGGGGCTCGTCGGCGGGGTCTCCGACATCCGGCCGTTGATCGGTGCGCTCGATACCGCGCTGTGCGCCGAACCGGCCCTCGTCGAGCTGCCGGGCCGCTTCCTGTTCGGTCTCGACGATGGTCGGGGCGACGTCGCGGGGCTCCGCTGCGATCTTGCAGCCATCGCCGTGGACACGCACACGATGCGGGTCGGCATCGGCGAACTGGTCGGTCCGACGGTACCGATGCCGCAGGTCGTCGACACTCTGATCGACCTGGCTCTTCGGTTCGTACAGACGCGCGGAACGGTGTGGCACGTCCGGCAATTGCCGGGCCGCGGCGCCGAACTCGGAGGCGACGGCCCGGCTCCCGCGCTCGCGTCGCATGCGATGCCGTACGGAGCGCTCGGCGGTGCGGTATCACTGCTGGTCCCGCTGGGTATCCTGACGTCGTCCATGATCGCGACACTCCCCGATGACGACGTGATCGTCACACCGTGGCGCGGCCTCGTGCTCCCTTCCGGCGCCGATCCTGGCGCGCTGTCCGACGCGGGCTTCGTGTTGTCGGACGACTCCGCGTGGCCCAGGGTCACCGCATGCACCGGGTCGCCCGGGTGTAGCCTCGCCCGAGGTGATACCCGGGCTCTGGCCCGCCGCACCGCCGCCTCCGACACCACAGCTGACCGTATTCATATCGTCGGTTGCGAACGTGCCTGTGGTGCACCGAATTCCCCGCACACCCTAGTTTTTTCCAGTCGCTCGACGTCACACAGGAGCTCGACGTGACCCTTCAGCCACCACCGCGCCGCTACGAGTACGAGACGGACGGCGCCGAGATCTACGTCCGTTCGTTCGCGACGATCCGCGCCGAATCCGATCTCGCAGCCATCCCGGGCGACGCGGAGAAAGTCGCGGTGCGGATGATCCATGCCAGCGGCCAGACCGACCTGGCGAAGGATTTGGTGATCCACCCCGATCTGGTGTCCGCGGCCCGTACAGCCCTGAATGCAGGCGCGCCGATCATCGCCGATGCGAACATGGTCGCCGCCGGGGTCACCCGTAAACGGTTGCCCGCAGACAACGACGTCCTGTGCCTGCTCGGCGATCCTCGTGTGCCGGAACTCGCGCAACAGTGGAACACCACGCGCTCGGCCGCGGCCGTATCGCTGTGGGCGGACCGGCTCGGCGGCGCGGTCGTCGCGATCGGTAACGCGCCCACCGCACTGTTCCACCTGCTGGAAATGCTCGATGCCGGTGCGCCGCGTCCTGCGGCAATCGTGGGCGTACCCGTGGGATTCATCGGCGCCGCCGAATCCAAGGAAGCTCTGATCGCGCACGCTCTGCAGATCCCGCATCTTGTGGTGCGCGGGCGGCGGGGCGGTTCGGCCATGGCGTCGTCGGCGCTCAACGCACTTGCTCAGGAGGCGGAATGACCGGCAGGATCTACGGTGTCGGGCTCGGTCCCGGCGACCCGGAACTCATCACCCGTAAGGCTGCACGACTGGTCGCCGAAGCCGACGTGATCGCCTACCATTCGGGCACGCACGGCCGCTCGATCGCGCGGGGCATCGCTGCCGACCTGATCCCGGACGGGGTGATCGAGGAGAAGCTCGTGTATCCCGTCACCGTCGGCACCACCGATCACCCCGGCGGGTACGACGGGGCGATCGCCGATTTCTACGACGAATGCGCTGCACGACTTTCCGTTCACCTCGATGCCGACCGCACCGTCGTCGTGCTGTGCGAGGGAGACCCCCTGTTCTACGGCTCCTACATGTACCTCCACGACCGACTTTCGAAACATTATGCGGCCGAGGTAATTCCCGGAGTCACGTCGTTCTCGGCCGCGGCGGCCGCATCCGCGGAGCCGCTCGTGCGGCGCACCGATGTGCTCACCATCCTCCCTGGCACGCTCCCCGAGCCCGAATTGGCGAGGCGGCTTGCCGATACCGACGGCGCAGTCATCATGAAGTTGGGACGCACGTTCCCTGCGGTACGAAGCGCGCTGGAACAGACGGGACGACTCGACGACGCCGTGTACGTCGAGCGCGCGACGATGGACGGGCAACGCATCATCGCGGCAGCGGACGTGGATCCTGATTCGGTGCCGTACTTTTCGGTGATTCTCGCGCCCGGCGATCGGGCTCCCCGCAACCGCGAAGTGGTAGACCGGTCACGCCCGGCGACGGCAGAGATCGCAGCACCGGTCGAGACGCACGAACTTCTCGTGATCGGGCTCGGCCCGGCCGACGACAGATGGCTCACACCCGAGGCATCGGCGGCGCTCACGTCGGTCGATCATGTGGTCGGGTACGGGCCGTACGTCGATCGGGTTCCGGTACGGCCAGGTCTGCAACGACATTCGAGTGGCAACACAGTCGAGGTCGATCGCGCTCGGTTCGCACTCGACCTGGCGCTGTCCGGTGAGAAGGTCGCCGTGGTGTCCGGCGGCGACGCCGGGGTGTTCGGGATGGCGTCGGCGGTGTTCGAGGCAGCGCAGGACGACAAGTACGCGTCGGTGCCGATCCGGGTGTTGCCGGGAGTGTCGGCGGTACAGGCCGTTGCTGCCCGCGCGGGTGCACCCATCGGCGGCGATTTCGCAGTCATGAGTTTGTCGGATCGACTCAAGCCCTGGAGCGTGATCGAGAAGCGGCTCACTGCGATCGCGGAAGCCGATCTCGTACTGGCGATCTACAATCCCGCGTCCCGGTCACGGACCGCGCAGGTCGCGGACGCCATGAACGTGCTGCTGCGGCACCGTCCCGCCGACACCGTCGTCGTCGTCGGACGCGATGTGGGACGGGTGGGTGAATCCCTCGAGGTCACCACGCTCGAGAAACTGGATCCCGCGAGTATCGACATGAGGTGCCTGCTCATCGTCGGTGCAGCGGGGACCTCGACCATGCAGTCGGGTGCCGTGTGGACGAAGCGGTCCGTGGAAGCCGGCTGACACGAGAAGAGTCACTTCGTCGCTCGCACCGGAAAGCTCAGAGCTCGGTGTCGTCGATGATCTTCTGCACGAGTGCACCGTACGTGTCGATCAGTGTCGCGCCGTCGATCATGTCGGGTGTCAGAATCTCGAACGTGCGTAGTCCACTCCCGAGCCCCAGCAGCAGTGTGACGACCATCCGCGACCGCACCAGCCCTGGCGTCTGTTCGCCGATCGCCGCCGCGATGCGCGGCACCAGTCGTTCCGTCATCTTCGCGCGGGCGGCCTCGGGATCCGGGGCCTCCTGCACGAGATTAGGAGCCATCGCCCAGAATTCGTAGTCTCCCGAGTTCCGGCGTTCGACGAGTGCCCGCACCAACCGGTATCCCGGCAATTCCTCGGAGGGATCCGGACCCAGCCCCGGAGAGTCGGGTGCAGCAGCCTGGAAGAGCGCGGCCTTGCTGCCCGACAGCTTCATCACCAGAGCCGGTGAGACCCCGGCGGCGTCGGCGATATCCCTGATGGTCGTGCCGTTGAACCCTCGCTCGGCGAACAGCGGTCGCGCGGCGTCGAGGATGGTGTCGCGGGTGGTTCGCTCGCTCATCGCCACCTCACGCCCCCTCGGTCGCATCGACGACCGACGTCGTGTGCACGGGTCGATGTTTCGGCAGGAACACGGCACACAGCGTCGCCATGAACGTGGAGGCACCCGCGATCACGAAGATGACGATGATGGCCCCGTGCGCCGGGAATGTTCCGCCTGCCGCCTCGAGGGTGATGCTGGTGAGCAACGCGGCGACCACCGCACTCATGCTCGACATTCCGATGGTTCGCGCGAGGCTGTTGAGGCCGTTCGCGGCGGCGGTGTCGGTGAGCGGAACGGCACCCATGATCAGTGCAGGAAGGGTCGCATAGGCCAAGGCGTTGCCGATGCTCACCATCGCCGCGCCGATGATGATGAGGACAACGGTGTCGTCCCAGGCGATGCGGAAGGTGTAGGCCGCGGTCATGACCAGCGTCCCGAGCGTGAGCGTGAAGCGCCCACCGAACCGCGTGGTGAGTCGTCCGGCTATCGGTGAGGTCAGAAACATCGCCAGGCTGCCGGGGATCATGCACAGCCCGGCGGTCGCGGCGCTGAGCCCGAACCCGAACCCGGTGATCTCGGGTAGCTGCAATTGTTGTGTGGTCGCCAACAGGCTTGCGTATGCGGAGAATCCGATGAAGAGTCCGGCGAGGTTGGCGAGCAGCACAGTGCGCCGTGCCGACACCCGCAGGTCGACCATCGGCGACGACACGCGCAGCTGGTACGGCACGAAGACCGTCGTGATCACGATGGCGACGGCGAAGCACGCGACGGTCGGCACACTCGACCAGCCCCATGTCGGCCCCTTCGAGATCCCCAGGAGCAGAGCCGTCAGGGCGAGCGTCAGCAGCAGGGCACCGACGATGTCGAAGCGGCCACGGGTTCCCGTGGCGGATGCGGGAACGACGAGCAGGATGCCCAGCATGAGCGTCGCGCCGACTGCCGCGGACACCCAGAAGACGGACGTCCAGCCGAAGTTGTCGTACAACGCGCCCGCAGCAGGCATGCCCAGTGCGCCGCCGATTCCCATCGTGGAACTCGTCATCGCCACAGCACCGGCGACCTTCTCACGTGGAAGCACGTCACGCAGTACGGCCATCGCCACCGGGATGAGCGCCGACGAGAACCCCTGCAAGCCGCGCCCGATGAGAACGGACAAGTAGTCGGCTCCGATCGCGGCGATCAGTGCACCGGCGACCATCATCGCCAACGACAGCACCATCATGCGTCGCTTGCCGTACATGTCGGCCATCCTGGAGACGATGGGCGTGGCCACTGCTCCGGTCAGCAAGGTGATGGTGATGAGCCAGCCGACATCACCCGCGGTGACGTCGAGCAGCTCCGGGAGATCCGGAAGCAGGGGCACGACGAGGGTGGTCTGGAGCGCCACGACGAGACCGGCCACGCTCAGCAGCGCCGTGATCACACCGCTCGACATCGGTCTTCGCGACGGGGTCGCTGCATCCATCCCGCTCCTCCATCGCCTACGGGGTGAACGACGTTCACCACTACGCAGTGAACGTCGTTCACCCCTCGGATGTCAATCACCCCAGGAGGCGCCGTTCTGCGACGTCACACGGCACACCCGGGCCCCGCACCTGCGAGAAGAACATGCTCTCTTCAAGAGAATGTGATTGACACCTCACTTCGGAGGGTGCTAGACACTTGCTCAGCATCCACCGAAGGCCGAGGTGAGAATTTCTGTGACAAGGCCCAGCATTTCCGCTTACGTCGGGACTCGCATCAAGCGAGTCGAAGATCCCCGACTCCTGACCGGCGCAGGCATGTTCGTCGACGACGTGACACGTCCCGGCATGCTCCACGCCTGCTTCGTGCGCAGCCCGTTCGCACGCGCCCGGATCGTCGACATCGACGTCTCCGAGGCCCTCGCTCTCGACGGGGTTCATGCGGTGTACGTCGCCGCCGACCTCGCACCCGGAATCCACGAGCAGACCTACGCGCTCGACGGCCCGTACATGCCGAGCCTGAACTGGCCCCCACTTGCCGAGGACGAAGTGCGGTTCGTCGGCGATCCCGTCGCGCTGGTCGTGGCCGACGACCGGTACATCGCGGAGGACGCCGTCGAACTCGTCGCCGTCGATTACGACCCGCTGACACCGGTCGTCGACTACACCACCGCGGATCGGTCCGACGACCTGGTCCACGCCGCCCATCCGGCGAATATCGCCGCGGCCATGGGCGGCCCACTCCCGGACGAGCTGGCGAAGACGTTCGACGCCGCCGCCCACGTGGTGACCCGAACGATCCACCAACAGGCCTACATCGCCGTGCCGATGGAGACGCGCGGCCTCGTCGCCGAATGGTCGGCCGGCGAGATGACCGTCTGGGCCTCCACTCAATCCCCGCATGAGGTCCGAGGCTTCACTGCCCGGCTCCTCGGGCTCGACGAGCACAGCGTCCGGGTGATCATGCGCGACACCGGCGGCGGATTCGGACAGAAGGTCGTTCCGCAACGCGAGGACATCGCCGTGCTGCTCGCCGCCAGGAAACTCCCGGCCGCGGTGAAATGGATCGAGGACCGGCAGGAACACATGATGTCGGCAGGCATGGCCCGCCAGGAGTGCGGCGACGCGCGTTTCGCGTTCGACGCCGACGGCAAGCTGCTCGGCGCCTCGATCGACCACGTCCAGAACGTGGGCGCCTACCCGATTCCTTCCCCGGTGACGTCCGGGGCGGTTGTCGGGATGCTGTTCCCCGGACCTTATCGAGTGCCCGCGGCCGCGTTCTCGATGAAGCTGACGTACACGAACACCGTCGGCCGGGTCGCGTATCGCGGGCCGTGGCAGTTCGAATCCCTGGCGCGCGAGATGCTGCTCGACGTCGCGGCACGTCAGATGGACATCGACCCCGTCGAACTCCGGCGACGCAACATGCTCAGCGCCGCCGACCTGCCGCTCGCCAACCCGCTGGGCATGCCCTACAACGACTCGACGCCCCTCGAGACCTTCGAGCACGCCCTGTCGATTCTCGACTACGACGCGTTCCGGCAGGAGCAGGAGCGCGCCCGCGCCGAAGGTCGCTACATCGGGGTCGGTACATGCACCTACATCGAACCGACCACGGGAGCGACACCGTTCCATTCCACGGAGGGCGCCACGATCCGCATCGAACCGTCCGGCAAGGTGAACGTCTACGTTGCGGGTGGGTCCACGGGCAACAGCCTCGAGACGTCCACCGTTCAGCTCACGGCCGATGCCCTCGGGGTCGACATCTCCGATGTCCACACCATCCAGGGCGACACCGCGATCACCCCGTTCGGCGCCGGAACCGGCGGTAGCCGCTCCGGGTCGATGATCGCGGGGGCCGTCCGGGAGACCGCGTCGGTGCTACGCGACCGGATCCTCGCGATCGCCGCGCACAAGCTCGAAGCCGCGGTCGAGGACATCGAGTTCGTCGGCAGTCGCGCGACGGTCCGTGGCGTCCCGAGCGTCGGAATCACGCTGAAAGAGATCGCCGAGATCTCCTACTTCCAGGCCGAGACTCTGCCGGCCGGGGTACCTCCGGGACTCGAATCCAGCGGCCGCTACCACTCCCCGTCCATGATGTTGTGGGCCAACGCCACCCACGTCTGTACGTGCGAGGTCGACATCGAGACCGGGGCCGTGAAGATCCTCCGATTCATCGTCGGGGAGGACTGCGGTCCGATGATCAACCCCGACATCGTCGAGGGCCAGATCTACGGTGGCACCGTCCAGGGAATCGGCGGCGCACTGTACGAGCACCTGGCATACGACGACGACGGCAACCCCGTGACCACGACGTTCATGGACTACCTGCTCCCCACTACCGACACCGTCCCCGACATCGAGATCGGGCACGTCGAGTCGCCCAGCGCCGGGCCCGGCGGATACAAGGGCGTCGGTGAAGGCGGCGCGATCGGAGCGTCCCCCGCCGTGGTCAACGCCGTTGCCGACGCCTTGGCACCCTTCGGAGTGGAAGTGAGCAGCTTGCCCTTGTCCCCCGCCACGATCATCAAGATGCTCGACGAAGTGCAGGCGGTGAAGGCATGAAACCCTCGGCGTTCGATTATCACGCACCCGACACCGCAGCCGATGCGGTCGCGCTGATCGCCGAGCTGGGCGACGAAGCCAAGTTCATAGCGGGCGGACAGAGCCTGATGCCGATGCTCAACCTGCGTCTCGCCGTGTTCGATCACCTTGTGGACCTGCGCAAACCCGCAGAGCTACGCGGCATCGAACAGCGCGGCGACGCGGTGTGGATCGGTGCGGGCACGACGCACTCGACGGTCGGGCGCTCCGCCGAGCTCGCGACCGCGGTTCCGCTGCTGGCCCGCGCGACACCGTTGATCGGCCACTTCCAGATCCGCAACCGCGGCACCCTGGGAGGCTCGATCGCCCACGGCGACGGCGCAGCCGAATACCCTGCGGTCGCACTGGCACTCGACGCCGATATCGAGGCATTGTCGCCCCGGGGCCGGCGCACCATTCCGGCCTCGGAGTTCTTCACCGGCATGTGGACCACCGATCTCGAAGCCGACGAACTGCTCACCGGCGTGCACTTTCCGACGTGGACCGGCCGGTGTGGTTTCGCGATCGAGGAATTCGCCCGCCGTACCGGCGACTTCGCACTCGCCGGGGCAGCGATCGCGATCCGCCTCGACGCGGCGTCGACACTCGACCGTTGTGCGATCACGCTGTTCGGTGTGGCTCCGACGCCCGTCCGCGCCACCGCGGTCGAGTCGGAACTCCTCGGACGGAACATCCGAGAGATCGAGGCCGACGAGGTCGGGCGAAGCGCACTGGACTCCCTCGACACGGTCTCGGACGACCTGCACGGCCCCGCTGCCTACCGCCGTCGGGTGGGAGCGACGATCACAGCACGTGCGTGGCGTCGTGCGGTGGACGAGGCAACCACTCAGGAGGGTTCCGCATGACCAATGTAGACATCGAAGTTCGTGTCAACGGGAGTTCGCGTCGCCACTCGGTGCCGCCGCGTTTGACTCTCGCCGACTACCTCCGGGTCGACTGCGGCCTCACCGGTACGCATCTCGGCTGCGAACACGGTGTGTGCGGTGCGTGCACGGTCCTGCTCGACGGGGAGGCGGTGCGCGCCTGCCTCGTCTTCGCGGTCCAGGCCGACGGCGCCGAGGTCACCACCATCGAGGCGATGGCGTCCGACGACGGGACGCTCTCGCCGGTCCAGGCCGCGTTCCGGGACCATCACGGTCTGCAATGCGGTTTCTGCACACCCGGGTTCATCATATCGGCGACGGCATTTCTGGAGGAGAACCCGTCGCCGACCGACAGTGAGATCCGGGAAGCACTGTCCGGAAACATCTGTCGATGCACCGGGTATCAGGGAATCATCGCGGCAGTGAAGTCTGCCGCGTCCACCACGAGCACAGGGGAATGACATGACGGGACGGGTCGAGGGGAAGGTCGCCTTCATCACGGGCGCAGCACGTGGCCAAGGGCGCAGTCACGCAGTGAGATTGGCCGAAGAAGGAGCCAACATCATCGCAGTCGACGTCTGTAGGCAACTCGACGGGGTGCCGATCCCGATGTCGACGCCCGAAGATCTCGAGGAGACCGTGTCGCTGGTCGAGAAGGCGGGCGGCAAGATCTACGCCGCTCAGGCCGACGTCCGCGACATGGCCGCGATGCAGGCCATCGTCGACGACGGTGTCGCGCAGTTCGGGCGCCTCGACATCATCTGCGCCAACGCGGGACTCGCAAGTTCGGGCGATCGCCTCGATGCGCTCGACGAGAAGGGCTGGCGCGACATGATCGACGTCAACCTCACCGGTGTGTGGATAACGACCCGAGTCTCGGTGCCGCACATGCGTGAAGCAGGCAACGGCGGTTCGGTCATCCTCACCAGCTCGGTCGGTGGCCTGCGGGCACTGCCCAGTGTCGGACACTATGTCTCCGCCAAGCACGGCATGATCGGCATCATGCGCACTCTGGCGATGGAGCTCGGCGAGGAGAGCATCCGCGTCAACGCCATCTGCCCGACGCAGGTGAGTACCCCGATGCTTCTCAACGAGCCGACGTTCAAGATGTTCCGTCCCGATCTCGAGCACCCGACGAAGGACGACTTCGCTCCGCTGTCGCAGATGATGCATGTGCTGCCGACCCCGTGGGTCGACGCGATCGACATCAGCAACGCGGTGCTGTTCCTCGCGTCCGACGAATCGCGCTTCATCACCGGCGTCTCGCTGCCGGTCGACGCCGGCGCGATGCTCAAATAGACCGGTCGCGCGCCGGATCGTAGAGATGTGAGCACGCCACGTCGGGTGTGTCCCGGACACCGAGGGCACGCCCGACGAGGATCACCGCAGTGTGCTTCAACTTCGCAGCCTCGACCTGGTCTGCGATGTCGGCGAGCGTGCCGCGCAGCACGATCTGATTCGGGCGCGACGCGAATGCCACCACCGCCGCCGGACAGTCCGGACCGTAGGTCTCGGCGAGTTCGGCTGCGAGCACGCGTATCCGGGTGATCGCCAGATGCAGCACCAGGCTCGCCTTCAGCCCCGCCACCCGAGTGAGCGCCTCGGTGTCGGGCATCGACGTCGACCTCGCCTGCGTGCGGGTGAGCACGACCGTTTGCACGAGTTCCGGCACGGTCAGTTCGGTGCCGAGGGTCGCGGCGGCAGCGGCGTAGGCCGGGACACCCGGCGTGACGTCCCAGGCCACGCCCTCGGCGTCGAGGCGCCGGGTCTGCTCGGTCAGCGCCGAGTACAGCGACGGGTCGCCGGAGCACAATCGCACCGCGTCGAGTCCGCGACGGTCGGCGTCGACGAGGTGCGCGGTGATCCGATCGAGGTCGAGATGCTGGGTGTCGATGAGTTCGGCGTCGTCGTTGCAGTGCGCGAGGATCTCGGCGTCGAGATAGGTACCCGCGTACAGCACGACCGGAGCGGCGCGGAGCAGGCCGACGGCGCGCAGCGTCAACAAATCTACAGCGCCTGGGCCTGATCCCACGAAATGTACTGTCATTTTTCGCCTTTCACGACATTCCATTGCACCACCGGTCGCAGCGACTGCCAGCCGGTGAATGTTCCTATCGATGAGGCCTGTTCGACGGACAACCGCGACAGCTCGCCTCCATATTTCTTCCACCACTGCACGAGCACGGCCTCGGTCTCGAGGGTCACCGAATGCACGACGAGGCGACCACCCGGTCGCAGTGCCTCCCAGCAGGTGTCCAGCACACCGTCCCGACTCCCACCACCTCCGACGAAGATCGCGTCGGGGGTATCCAGTTCGGAGAGCGACTCGGGTGCACCACCTCTCACGATCGTCAGCGACGGCACACCGAGCCTGGCCGCGTTGCGCGCGATCGCGTCGGCGCGAGTCGGGTCCTTCTCGATCGCGATGGTGCGGCAGCGCGGATCCGTTCGGGCCCACTCGATGCCGACGGATCCGGCACCGGCACCCACGTCCCACAGCAGTTCTCCCGGCCGCGGCGCGAGTGCGCATACCGCGGCTGCCCGGATCGGGCGCTTACTGAGCTGACCGTCGTTCTCGAAGCACTCGTCCGGGAGTCCGGGGGCCGTGGACAGCCCTTCCGCCCCGACGCACTCGATGCACAGGAGACTGAGTTCCGGGGCGAGAGAGCCCACGAAAGTGATTGCTGTGCCGTCGATTCGATTCTCTTCACCGCCCAGGTCAGCGAGCACCGTCACTGCGGCATCCGCGAACCCCTCCTCCACGAGCAGCCGCGCGATCTCGCCGAGGCTCGACGACGTCGAGGTCAGCACGATCAGGCGTCGGCCGCGCGTCAGATAACGGCGCAGGGCGTCGACGTCGCGTCCGACGAGGGTGACCGTGTCGCATTCCTCGGCGGCCCACCCCATGCGGGCTCTGGCGAGAGTCACCGATGACACCGTGGGGATCACCTCGACGGCGTCGCGGCCGAGCCTGCGGATGAGGGTCGAGCCGATACCCGAGGTCAGCGGGTCGCCGGACGCGAGTGCCACGACCATCCCGGTATGCCGGGCCAGCAGGTCGTCGAGACCGCTCAGCAGCGGGGACGGCCACGGCTCGCGGACCGCGTCGGTCGGCGGGATCATCGAGAGGTGTCGTGCGCCGCCGAGGAGCGTGCCGGCAGCGAGCACGCGCTCCCGGCCGATCGCCGACACACTGCTCCACCCGTCGGCGCCGATACCGACGACCGTGATCCGTGAACCCATGGCCGTGAACCCTAACTCAGGACGTGTGGCTAGACTCGTCCGCGGCAAGACACTCGAAGGTGCCCTTCACAGGGATAATCGGGAAGCCGGTGAGAATCCGGCACAGGCCCGCTGCGGTGACCCGGGAGTCGTCGATCATGCGCGTGAGCGCAACCACTGGACCGTCAGGTCCGGGAAGGTGATCGCACGACGCTCGACCGGGAAGTCCGAATACCGGCCTTCGAACAGTTGCCGAAGTGGACATCCCAGCGGGAGCCTGTGGAGGTTGGAATGCTCGTGTATCCGTTCAGCGCGGTCGTCGGTTCCGACGACCTGTCGCTGGCCCTGACGTTGTGCGCGGTGTCGCCGTCGATCGGCGGAGTGCTGGTGCGCGGCGAGAAGGGCACCGCCAAATCGACCATGGTTCGCGCACAAGCAGCGCTGTTACCGCAGGTCGCGGAGGTCGAGGGCTGCCGGTTCGCGTGCGACCCGTCCTCCCCCGACCCGCACTGCCCCGACGGTCCTCATCCGGTCGACGCGCAGTCGCACCTCCGGCCGGCACGGCTCGTGGAGTTCCCCGTCGGCGCGAGCGAAGACCGGGTCACCGGGTCGCTGCATCTGGGCAAGGCCCTGTCTGCCCGAACTGCCGAATACGAACCCGGTCTGCTCGCCCTCGCTCATCGCGGAGTCCTGTACGTGGACGAGGTGAATCTGCTGCACGACCACCTGGTGGATCTGCTGCTCGACGCTGCCGCCATGGGTCGGTCCACGGTGGAGCGCGACGGGGTGTCCGTCGGCCACGCCGCCTCGTTCGTCCTGGTGGGCACCATGAACCCGGAGGAAGGCGAGCTTCGCCCGCAACTTCTCGACCGGTTCGGTCTCGCCGTCGACGTCGCGGCTCCACGCGACCCGCAGTTGCGCGTCGAGATCGTGCGTCGCCGAATGGCATTCGACGCGGATCCTGAATCGTTCGTCGCGCAGTGGGCGCAGGCCGAGGCCGAGTTGTCCCGGCGGATCGCTGCAGCGCGCGACCGCGTGTCGACGGTGCGCCTGGGCGACGCTGCCCTGGTGTCGATCGCCGAGATCTGCGCGGCGTTCGACGTCGACGGCATGCGCGCCGATCTCGTCACCGCCAAGACCGCGGTCGCACATGCGGCGTGGGCCGGTCGTGACGAGGTGACCCGCGAGGACGTGGCCGTGGCCGCGAAACTCGCGTTGCCGCATCGGCGGCGCCGCAACCCGTTCGACAATCCCGATACCGATGATGATCTGCTCGACGAATTGCTGAATCGTCCCGATTCGCAGCCTGATCCCGACCTCGATCCCGACGACGACCCCGACGGTGGCGGCGCGCCCGACCCGGAAGACTCCCCGGCAGACTCAGCGTCCGGCTCGAGTGGCAGCGCCCCGACCTCGGTGGATGCGCCGGCCGATCCGTACCGGACACGACTGTTCTCCGTCGACCGCACCGGGCGTGGTGTCGCGGGTCGCCGGTCGAAGGCGGCAACCACCATCGGGCGCACCGTCGGCGATCGTGCGGGCGACAGCGGCCCCGTCCACCTGCCCGCCACCATCCGCGCCAGCGCCCTCGGTTCGGACGGGTGGCAGGTTCGACGCAAGGTCGTCGAAGGGCGGGAAGCGAACCTCGTGCTGCTGTGCGTCGACGCGTCCGGTTCGATGGCAGCGAAGCAGCGGATGACGCAGGTCAAGACCGCGATCCTATCGCTGCTGCTCGACGCGTACCGACGTCGCGACACGGTCGGTCTCGTAACTTTCCGCGGCGACGACGCGACCCTCGTACTACCCCCGACGAACTCGGTCGACATCGCGGCGGCGCGCCTACGGGAGCTTCCCGCCGGTGGCCGCACTCCCCTCGCGGAGGGCCTGGCCGAGGCCGCCGAGACCCTCCGCCGGCATCGGTTGCGCGACCCGGATCGGCGGGCGCTGCTCGTCGTCGTCACCGACGGGCGCGCGACCTCGGGTGCCGACGCGGTCGCCCGCTCGCTCGAAGCCGCCGATGTCCTCGCTACCCAAGGAGTCGCGGCGGTGGTCGTCGACTCCGAGACCGGTCGCTTCCGGATGGGACTCGCGGCGCAGCTCGCCGACCGGCTCGGCGCCGAATATGTGCAGGTGGGCGAGGTACATGCCGATGCCCTCACCTCGATCGTGCGTGGAAGGGCAGCCTGATGCCGAAGGGACAACCCGAGGTCGTACCGAACGACGGGCTCACCACCCGCCAGCGCCGCAACCGACCGCTGCTGATGGTCAACACGGGCGACGGCAAGGGCAAATCCACCGCCGCGTTCGGGTTGGCGTTGCGCGGCTGGAATCAAGGCTGGTCGGTCGCGGTGTTCCAGTTCGTCAAGTCCGCGAAATGGCGCCTCGGTGAGCAGACGGCGTTCGAAACCCTCGGTGAACTGCACGACGAGCGCGGTACAGGCGGCGCCATCGAGTGGCACAAGATGGGCTCGGGCTGGTCGTGGTCGCGCAAGGAAGGCAGCGACGAGGACCACGCCGCCGACGCGCTCGCGGGGTGGCGTGAGATCCAGCGACGCCTCGCCGCCGAGCAACACGGCCTGTACGTCCTCGACGAGTTCACGTATCCCATCAAGTGGGGTTGGATCGACGTCGACGAGGTCGTGCAGACGTTGACGTCGCGGACCGGGCATCAACACGTGATGATCACCGGGCGGCGCGCCGATCCCAAGCTGATCGAGGTCGCCGATCTGGTGACCGAGATGACGAAGATCAAGCATCCGATGGATGCGGGGCAGAAGGGCCAGAGGGGCATCGAATGGTAGAGGATGCAGCATGGTAGAGGGTGCAGCGTGGTAGCCATTCCGCGCTTCGTCGTTGCCGCACCGGCGTCCGGACACGGAAAGACAACCGTGGCAACAGGTCTCATGGCCGCCTTGCGGCGCGCCGGGCACAACGTTTCGGGGCACAAGATCGGCCCCGACTACATCGACCCCGGGTACCACGCGCTCGCGACAGGCCGCCCCGGACGCAACCTCGATCCGCACCTCGTCAGCGACGACCTGGTTGCACCGCTGTTTCTGCACGGCGCGCACGGCGCCGACATCGCGGTAGTCGAAGGCGTCATGGGGCTGTACGACGGGATGCTCGGCACGGACGGATATGCGTCCACTGCCCACGTCGCCGGCTTGCTGGGCGCGCCGGTGATTCTCGTCGTCGATATCTCGCACGCGTCGCGGTCGATTGCCGCAATCGTTCACGGCATGGCGTCGTACGACCGGGGTGTCCGCCTCGCCGGTGTCGTTCTGAACAAGGCGGGGTCGACGCGGCACTCGGACGAGGTCATCGCCGCGCTCGAGTCCACCGGCATCCCCGTCCTCGGTGTACTACAGCGCGACGACGGGATCTCGGCGCCGTCGCGGCATCTGGGACTCGTACCCGCTCAGGAACGTGTCGAGGCCGCCGGGCAGCTGGACCGTCTCGCCGCGCAGATCTCCGAACACATCGATCTCGGCGAGGTCCTCCGGATCGCGCATTCCGCATCCGATCTTCCCGATACACCGTGGGAGCCTCCCTTCATCGGCGCCGACGGTCCCGTGATTGCTGTGGCAGGCGGGCGGGCATTCACGTTCCGCTACACCGAGGCCGAAGAGATCTTGCGCGCAGCCGGTTGCCGGACGGTCACCTTCGACCCGTTGCGCGACGAGGCCCTACCCGACGACACCGCCGGTGTCTATCTCGGTGGCGGATTCCCCGAGGTGCATGCCGCAGACATCTCCGCCAATGCGCCCTTGCGCGAACACCTTCGCGTTGCCATCGCAGGTGGGGTACCCACCGTCGCCGAATGTGCAGGCCTGCTGTACCTGTGTCGCGACGTCGATGGCACGGACATGGTTGCAGCGCTGGACGTCTCCGCACATATGACGCCGCGGCTGACACTCGGCTACCGCACCGCGATCGCGCCCGCCGACGGTCTGCTCGGTCCTGCCGGAACCCGGGTGACGGGTCACGAATTCCACCGCACCACCGTCGAACCCGGCTCCTCCCCCGCCTGGCTGCTCAACGGACGTCCGGACGGCTTCGCGACCGCGACGCTGCACGCGTCGTACTTGCACACGCATTGGGCGGGGCATCCGCAACTCGCGGAGCGTTTCGTCGCTGCTGCTCGCGCGGCCACTCCGGTGGCCGCACCACCTCGGAAGCCCCGTGTCGCGGGGGTGGACCTGCATCATCACGGCGACCGCGACGCCACCGACGGTCTCGTCGACCTCGCGGTGAACGTGTCGCGGAGGTCGCGGCCGCAGTGGCTCGACGACGCGTTGCGATCCTCGCTCGATTCTCTCGACCGCTATCCCGACTCCGGTGCTGCTCGCGCCGCACTCGCACGGCGGCACCGGCGCAGCATCGACCAGGTACTACCCACCGCGGGAGGCGCCGAAGCGTTCACCTTGATCGCGCGGGCGCGACCCTGGCGGATGCCGGTGGTGGTGCATCCGCAGTTCACCGAACCCGAGGCGGCCCTGCTCGCTGCCGGTCACGAGGTGCGGCGCGTGTTGCTGCGCGCCGACGAGGGGTTCCGACTGGATGCCGACGCGGTGCCGGGCGGCGCGGATCTCGTGATCGTCGGTAATCCCACCAATCCCACGTCGGTGCTGCACCCGGCTTCGACGCTGCGGTCGCTGGTGCGTCCGGGCCGTGTCGTGGTGATCGACGAGGCGTTCATGGATGCGGTGCCGGGCGAAACGGAATCGCTGTCGAACGAGAGCATCCCCGGTCTGATCACGGTGCGGTCGTTGACGAAGACGTGGGCGATCCCCGGGGTGCGCGCGGGATACGTCGTCGGTGACCCCGCGGTGCTCGCCGATCTCGCGGCGCAACAACCGCCGTGGTCGGTGTCGACGCCCGCTGCGGCAGCGATGATCGCATGCGCCGCACCGCAAGCCATCGACGAGGCAACCGTGCTCGCCGACGAGATCGTGACCGACCGAGCCGCGCTCGTGGAAGCGCTGATAGGTCTCGGGCTGGAGGTCGCGGGAGACCCCGCCGCTCCATTCGTTCTCGTCCGGGTTGCGGTGGGGACACGGGAAGAATTGCGTTCGAAGGGATTCGCGCTACGCCGCGGCGACACGTTCCCCGGGCTCGGCGACGAGTGGGTGCGGATCGCCGTCCGCGATCGTGCCACGACCGCAGCCCTGGTCGACGCATGGCGGTCGATCTTGTGAGCGTCCCGTCACGAGCCGCGGGCCTGGTGCTCGGATACGCAGCCGATCAGGTGTTCGGCGATCCACGTCGCTGGCATCCGGTGAGCGGATTCGGCCGGCTCGCACGCGCCACCGAGAAGGCCCTCCACTCCGACAACCGCGCCGCAGGTGTGGTGTTCACGTCGGTGCTCGTCGGATCGGCGGTTGCACTCGGCGGCGCTGCCGACCGTGCCACCCGATCGCGGCCTTGGCTGCGCACCGCCGTCACCGCCGGCGCAACCTGGGTGGTGCTCGGGGGCCGCTCCTTGAGCCGCGAAGCACGGACCCTCGACGCCCAGCTGCGCGACGGTGATCTCGCGGCCGCGCGGGTGCAGGTGACGCATCTGGTGGGGCGCGATCCGTCCCGACTCGACGCGAACGGTATTGCCCGCGCCACCATCGAGTCGGTTGCCGAGAACACGTCGGACGCCGTTGTGGCGCCGCTCCTCTGGGGTGCACTGCTCGGCCCGGCCGGGCTCCTCGGCTACCGCGCCGCGAACACTCTCGACGCCCGCGTCGGTCATCGCACTCCACGTCTCGAGAAGTTCGGATGGGCGTCGGCACGGTTCGACGATCTACTCAATCTGGCGCCCGCGCGGTTGTCCGCGCTGCTCGCCGTCGGCCTGGGGCCCCGGCCGGGGGCTGCGATGCGTGCGTGGCGACGCGACGCGCACAAGCATCCGAGTCCCAACGCCGGGCCGGTGGAGGCGTCGTTCGCGGGCGCTCTCGGTGTGCAACTCGGTGGTGTCAACGTCTACGACGGCGGCACCGAAGACCGCGGCACACTCGGCGACGGACCGGCACCGAAGCCCGAAGACATCGGTCCCACCGCGCGGCTCGCGTCCCGGGTGGGGCTGGGCGCGCTGGCAGTGGCCGCGCTCATCGCCTGCGGGTCTCGGGAATCGAGTGTGCAGTTGTTGCGCCCACTACCTGAGAAAGTCCAGGTGGCGGAATCACGAAGTGCACACTCGATCTCTCGACGGGGGGAAACACCCGGCCGGTTGTGGCGTAGATCACGCTTGAGTGCAACACTGTAATCAGTGCAAAACTGCACGTCGATCCGTCCGAGGAGGACGATCATGCGAAATCCACGTATGCACTCACACGGCTTCGGTCGCCCCGGGGGCTGGCAACAGGCGGATGTGCCCGATGCCGGCGACGCCGAGGAATGGTTCTCCGGCCGCCTACCCGACGACTGGTTCACCGGGCCTGCCACGGTGGAGGTCGACCGCGAAGAAATCATCGTGACCGGCGAACTTCCCACACCCGACGACACCTCCGACGCAGCCGTCGAAGGACGCATCTCCCGGTTCCGGGAAAGCACCCGCCCCGAACGGATGCGCATCGCCGACGAGGCCGAGGCCCGATACGGCCGCAAAGTCGCGTGGGGTGTCACGCTCGGCGGCCACGACGTCCTGTTCACCCATCTCGCGGTGCCTGTCATGACGCGACTGCGTCAACCCGAACGCAAGGTCCTCGACACTCTCGTCGACGCCGGAGTAGCCCGATCACGCTCCGACGCGCTCAAGTGGACGGTGCGACTCGCCGGACAACACACCGACGAATGGCTCACCGAACTGCGGGAGGCGATGAAGAAGGTCGACGACCTCAGATCGGAGGGGCCACAGATCTGAGTACCCAGGCGACGGCCTCGTCGACCGACGCCACCAGTGCGACTCCGGCAGGTGCTGCAGGGCGACGCACCACGATGACCCGCACCCCGAGTTCACCGGCGGCAGCAAGCTTCGCCCGGGTGAGTTCCCCACCCGAGTCCTTCGTGACGAGGGTGTCGATCCCGTTGTCCCGCATCAGCTTGCGCTCACCTTCGACGGTGTAGGGCCCGCGGGCCTGCACCACCGTCCAGGACGCAGGAACCTCGTCGTCGAGTGGTTCGACGACCCGCACCGTCACCCGATGCCCACCGAGTGGGCCGACGAAGCGGTCCAGTGTCTGACGTCCGGTACTGAGAAAGATGCCCTCGCCGGTCGCGGCTGCGGTAGCAGCGGCGTCGTGGCCGTCGACCCAGACCCAAGTGCCGTCGTCCGCCCACCCGGGGCGTTGCAACCGCAGGAGCGAGACGTTCGCATGCGCACATGCTGCTGCCGCGTTGGCACTGATCCCCGCGGCAAACGGGTGTGTCGCGTCTACGACAGCATCAATGCCGTTGTCGCGCAGATAGTTCGCGAGCCCGTCAACGCCTCCGAAACCGCCGATGCGGACCGGCCCCACCGGTAGTCGCGGATTCCGGACACGGCCCGCGAGCGACGACACGAAATCCACTCCCCTGTCGTGCAGGGCACCTGCGAGCGCCCGCGCTTCCCCCGTACCCCCGAGGACGAGCACCGTCATCGCAGCGTTCCCGACAGGGTGGGCAGCACCGGTGCGTCCGTCAACATCGAGAGCAGTGCATCGACGTCGAGATGCTCGTCGATCATGTCGGCGAGAAGCTCGATCCGTTCGTCACGCGCCGACGCGAAACTCACCGTTCCCGTACAGATCTCACGTCCCGCCGCCGCAGCGACCTCGCGCAGCCACGCACCACGGAGTTCGTCTCGTTCGAGGCTGCCGTGCCACATCGTCCCGAAGACGTTGCCGCTGCGCGCACCACCGAGAAACTCGTCGGCGTGGCCGACTTCCACGCGTCCGTGATGGATCTCGTAGCCGGATGCAGACGCACCCAGCGCGGCTCCGGAAGGCAGCCGTAGGACTTTGTCGGTTCCGAATTCTGTTCGGACGTCGAGCAACCCGAGCCCGTGCGCTGACGCCCCGGGGTGCCCCTCGACTCCGTGCGAGTCGTTGATCTCGCGTCCGAGCATCTGGAATCCGCCGCAGATCCCCAACACGGCGCCGCCCGCACGGGCGTGATCGATGATGGCGGTGTCGAGACCGCGCGACCGCAGCCACTCGAGGTCGGCAAGTGTGGCGCGGGTGCCCGGCAGGATCACGACGTCGGCATCCGCAAGTGCGCGCGGATCGTCGACGAAACGGACCCGCACATCGGGTTCGAGGCAGAGCGCGTCGACGTCGGTGAAGTTACTGACGCGCGGCACCATCACCACCGCGATCGTGAGGGCACCGTCGCCGTCGTGTGCGGGTCGCGATGTGAGAGCAAGGGAATCCTCGGAGTCGAGCCACAGGTCGCGTTGCCAGGGCAGGACGCCGAGTACGGGACGTCCGGTGAGCTCGCAGAGCGAATCGAGGCCCGGTGTCAGCAAACCCACATCGCCGCGGAACTTGTTGATCACGAACCCTCGGATCAACTGCTGATCAGCGGCATCGAGCAAGGCCAACGTTCCGTACATCGATGCGAACACGCCGCCGCGGTCGATGTCACCGACGACGATCGTCGGCATGCCGCCGTACTGAGCGAGCCCCATGTTGACGTAATCGTGTGCGCGCAGGTTGATCTCGGCGGCACTTCCTGCGCCTTCGCACACCACGACGTCGAAACGGCTGCGCAGATCGTCGAATGCGGCGAACGCCGCCTCCGCGAGATGCTTCCTCCCGCCCGCGAATTCTCCCGCCTCGAGAGTTCCGGCAGGACGACCACGCACCACGACGTGGCTGCGCCGATCACTGCCCGGCTTGAGCAGCACCGGGTTCATCGCGGATTCCGGCACCGCACGTGCGGCGACGGACTGGATCCACTGGGCGCGCCCGATCTCCACCCCGTCGCCGGTCGCGGCATCGACCGCGACCATCGAGTTGTTCGACATGTTCTGCGCCTTGAACGGCGCGACAGTCAGGCCCCGCCGCGACAATGCCCGGCAGATACCGGTAACGACGACGGACTTACCTGCGTCCGAGGTAGTTCCGGCAACCAGAATCCCAGTTCCCATGGCGTCAGGCTACGACCCGAACGCGCGGGCCCGAACGCGCGACGCACGTTCGGTGAGAAACGCGAAGATGAATCCGAGTGCCGCCCACAAGGTGACCTGCACGGTGAACGAGGCAACCCGGAACTGCCACAACAGGCTTGCCGGGAAATCGTCACTCACTTCGTCGATGGTCGGCATGACGAGGTAACCCACACCCACCACTACGAGGAACGCGATCAGCGGTCCGACCATGCGGACGGTGTGCAGATCCTGGTTCGCGAGGGCCTTCGCGACCGCGACCGCCACCGCGATGGCGACAAGGCCGAGCACGACTGCGGCGAACCACCACAACGTGCGCTCGTTGATGGTGTCGGGATCGCCCACCGCCGGTGGGTTCGCCGGGTACTTGAAGAACGGAACCGCTTCGATCGCCAGCCACGCGGCACCCGCACCGGTCAGCGCCAGCTTCCGGCCGGGCATGTCGGTGTAGCGGCGGGTGAAGTGCAGCACCGACGCGTACAGCGCACCGAGCGCGAGGCCTGCCAGGCTGGTCGCGAGAAACAGTCCGGCCTTCTGGCCGGTGCGACTCACCTCGGCGTAGCCGCCGTGGCTGTGACTGTGCGCGTCCTCCTCGACGACTGCGGCGCCACCGTGGTCATGGTCGGCCGCTTCACCTGCGGCTTCTTCGATCGCAATGGCTGCCTCGATGTGAGGTTCGCCGACGACGAATGCCACCGCACCGGCCAGCAGACCCGCGAGCAGGCCGGCGAGGAGGCCACGTAGCAACAACTGGACAAAACTTCCCGACAGGATCGCCTGTCCGCCCGGCGACGTCGGCCGAGTATCGCTCAGTGACACGGGAGGCCCAGGAGGTGCCGGCCGTCGTGCATCAGTTCGTGCATGAACATGCCCGTACGAGAAATCGCACCCTGGTCGAATCCGACCAGATAGAGCACGACAAAGGCGAGGATCACCGTCGCGGCCAGCGCTACAGCGAGCCCGGCCGAGCCGAGTGAATCAGCCGAGCCGAGTGAGTCGTCGGGTGTATGGACTACCGCCATGACAACCTCCTGGGATTACGCGTCCCATCCGAAAGGCCACGTGCCGTGGGAGTGTTCTGACTTCCGGAAATCTGCGATCTCCGGTCTACAGTGGCGCGACCGTTCCGGATTCTCACCGGATTCCCTGCACCTCGGCACATGCTTACCGACGAACTTTGGCACCACGGGTAAGTCGATGTCAAACGGAGAAGGCGGCACCGGGAGGTGGACACTGTGCCCGTGACCCGCCTGTTCCTGACCTCCCACGCCTCCACCCACGCGCAGCAGCGTGTGCGATTCCCGGCCGACGATCCGATCTCCGAGCGCGGACGACGTGAGCTCGAACGTGTCGCACCACCGGTGGTCGATCGCGCGTTCACGGCACCCGAGATCCGCGCCGTCGACACCGCAGCAGCTCTCGACTGGCCGGCGACTGTCGAACCGGCTCTGCGCGACCTCGACTACGCGAACTGGTCCGGTGTACCGATGGACAGCATCCCGGAACTCGAACTCGCGGCGTGGCTGTCCGATCCCAACGCAGCACCGCACGGCGGCGAATCGATCGCCCACCTGATCACGCGCGTGGGGGCGTGGCTGGACACGGTCGACGAGTCGCCCGAGCGCATCGGGGTGGTCGCGCATCCGGCGGTGGTCAAAGCCGCGACGGTCTGTGCACTCGGGGCACCCGTCACAGCATTCTGGCGTGTCGACGTACGTCCCCTGAGCGTGACGCGATTCAGCGGTCGCGGCGGTCGCTGGACGTTGAAGCTGAGCTGAGGTTCACCACGTCACGTCTTCCTCGCACTTGCGCCCGTCGACCGTCCGTTCCACCTGCACGGTCGCGTGGTCGAGTCCGTGCGACGACAACGTCGTACGTGCCGAGTCGAGCACCCAGTTCGCGTCGTGGTCGCTGACGAGGTGCACGGTCGCCACGTCCATTCCTGTGGTCAGGGTCCACACGTGCAGGTCGTGAACGCCGGACACCCCGGGCAACGCAGCGAGATCGGCCCGGACGGCGTCGACATCGAGGTGGCTCGGCGACGCCTGCGTCAGGATGCGGAGCGATTCGGCGGCGAGCCGCAGCGCGCGCGGCACGACCCACAGGGAGATCAGCACACCGACGACGACGTCGGCGAAACTCCATCCGAACGCCAGGACCAGCACGCCGGCGACGAGAACGCCGACTGAGCCGAGTGCGTCGGCGAGCACTTCCATGTAGGCGCCGCGCACCGCGAGACTTCCTTTGGCATCGGCGCGCAGGAGCAACATCACGACGATGTTCGCTCCGAGACCTGCCGCTGCCGTGAGGATCAACGGGGCACCCGGGATGTCGGGGGTGTCGCCGATCCGGTTGATCGCCTCGTACATCACCCACGCCGCGACGCCGAGCAGCAGAACCGCATTGGCCATCGCGGTGAGCACTTCGGCCCGGTGCCAGCCGAAAGTGCGGGCAGCTGCGGCGCTGCCGCGGCGGGCGAGGATCAGCGCGACCATGCCCATCGACACGCCGACGACGTCGGTGAGCATGTGCCCGGCGTCGGCGAGCAGTGCAAGCGATCCGATCCACAACCCGACTACGGCTTCGAGGAGAAGGAACACACCGAGAACGGCGAGGGAGATACCCATCCTGCGGATGGTGCGGTCCGACGGCCCTGCGTTGCGCCCATGGCCGTGACCGATGCCGTGTGAATGTCCGTGACCCGAGCTCATGGCCCTCCTTCGAGATCCGCGTCATCGTATGCACAAATGCGCATGTATACAACCGCTACGTCCCGGCCACGTGGGGCTCCACGGGCGCGTGCACAATGACGCCGGCGTTGCTGACACACACAGCAGGGGAAGTCCGGTCGAAATCCGGCGCTGACCCGCAACGGTGGACTGTCGAATTCGACAGTGAGCTCATGCGTACGGTCGAGGGCCGACGCGTCCTCGACCTGCTGGGACTGGTCGATCACTCCTCCGGCGGGTAGCCGGGCTTCTCCACGGTGGGCGGCAATGTCGCGAGCGCCGAAATGCGTTTGAGTCCTGCGGTTTGGAGCAGATCGACGAGCAGCGAACGGATCTGCGCGAACACCACCGTGGCCGAGACCCCGGCGCCCTCGACCAGCTCCGGGTTCATCTTCCTTGCAACACTGCGCAACACCCGGGCCGCCTCCGCCTCGTCGGGTTGTTCACCCGGTTCGGCGAGCATCATCTCGCGGAGCACCTCGAGCGCATCCGCGAGTTCGTTGACAATGACGACGAGCCGAGAGTCGAGGATCTCGTCGTCACGGACCAGGGTCAGTGACCGCCGCGCGAGGACACGGATATTGCGCACCGCGTTGTCGATGGGGTCGGCCGCGGCCGTCAGCCGCGCGAGTCGCGGACGACTGTTCCAGTAGAGCGGGGAGATTCGGCTGATCTCGTGACCACCCTGGAGGTTGTTGCGCATGGAGTCGATTGCCGATTGTGTGGCACGAGCCTGCCGCAATGCCGCCTCGATAGGTTTCGGATTGTTCTCGACGAGACCGGTCTCCACCTTCCGCAGAACCTCGGCCGCGGTCTCGAGGATGTCTGCAGCGTTCTTCCTCGCACGACGTACCGGGTGGGTGGGGATCAGCGCGACCACGGCGATCCCCACCAGGCCGCCGACGAGTGCGTCGACCATCCGGTCGATGCCACCCGTGCCGCCGGGAGGGATCAGGGTGGCCACCAGGACCGCCGAGTTGCCGGCCTGCATCGCGAAGATCGGCCCGCTGTTGAGCGCCACCGCCGCCCCCATGGCGATCACCACGACCAACGCGATCTGCCACGGACCGCTGCCGATCTGCGACACGATCAGGTCGCCGACACCGATGCCGACGGTCACGCCGCACACGAGTTCGACCGACCGTCGCAGTCGCGCGCCCAGGGACAACCCGAGCGACACGACCGCCGCGATCGGCGCGAAGAACGGCTGTGGATGGCCGATCCATGCCGTCGCAACCCACCAGGCGATACCGGCAGCGAGCGCGCACTGCACGATCGGCAGTGCGGACGAGCGGAGACGCTGGGACGACTTCCGCAGTTTCCGACGGAAGTCGTCCCTGGTGGGCAACGACCTACTCGACGCCAAGTTCCTCGGCCGCGCGGGGATCGCAATCCTCGAGCAGATCGAGGCACCGCGCGTGCTCGTCCGCTTCGCCGATCGTCTTCGCCGCTCGCGCGAGCACGGCTACACAGCGCAGGAAACCGCGGTTGGGCTCGTGGCTGTAGGGCACCGGACCGAAGCCCTTCCACCCGTTACGACGCAGCTGGTCGAGGCCGCGATGGTAGCCGGTGCGCGCGTACGCGTAGGCGGCGATCGTCTCGCCGGAGTCGAGCGCTGCTTCCGCAAGGTATGCCCATGCGATCGATGCGGTCGGATGCTCAGCCGCGACCTTCGCCGGGTCCTCGTGGTTGAGCAGGTCCGACTCCGCTTCATCGTCGCCGGGGAGGAGAGTGGGCTTGGGTCCGAGCAGATCACCGAATGAGGTCATGGCGCCCATTCTGCCCTTCTCACCCCCACCCTCGATAAGCTCCCCACATAATCACCCATCATCCGAACGAGGTGCAGCGAGTGCCGGAGCCGAAGAACGAAGACCCGACCGAAGACTCGACGGAATCGTCAGCAGGCGAGGTCGCGGATACCGGACCGGCCGATACTCCCGACGAGGTCGACACCACGGAGAAGAACTCGGAGAAAGATTCGGAGAACACCGCGGACGAAGCGCGGGAGACCCCGGCTCCCGATGACGAAGACGAGGGCGCTGCAGCTCAGGAGGCGAAACCCAGCACCCCCGCAGCCGAGCAGCTCGCGGTCGAGGACTCGGCGCTCGTGGAAGACACGGAAGACACCGAAGATGAGGAGGACACCGAAGCGCCGGCCGAATCGGCGGAGACTGCACATTCGCGGGAGACTGCAGATTCGGCGGAGACCGCGGATGACGTCCTCTCGGACGACGAGCAGGAAAGCGGTGGAACGTCAGCGAAAGACGACCCGGTCGCTGCGGAGCCTGAAGACAGCGAGCCGAACACCTCGGTAGAAACCGGCGAAACCGCTGAGCCGGATCCCGCCGAGGCGAAGACGGTCGCGATGCCGATCGCCAAGAAGGCCGAGCCCCCTGTAGCCGAGCCCCCTGTAACCGAGCCTCCCGAAACCGAGCACTCGCAGAAAACTCCTCAGCCCGAGCCACCCACGCCGGATCCGTCCGAGGCACCCACGACGCAGATCCCCGTCACCAGCCATACCCCGAAAGCCGAGCCGCAGCGCATCGCGCCGCGTGTACCCGAACCACCGCGTTCGGAGCCTGCACCGTTCCGGCCCACCCCGGCACCGACACGGATCCCTCCGTCCCCGCGCAAGGGCCGCGCGAGGTGGATGGTCCTGGCCGGTGTCGCCGCCGTGCTGGTGATCGCCGTCATTGCTGTCATCGCATTCATGCAGTATCGGGAGAGCAACTCTCCGGAAGCCCACATCCGCGCGAGCATCGACGAGTTCGTGGATGCGCTGAGTACAGGCGACCTCACGACCCTGCAGACCTCGACGTGCGGGGGCTTGGCGGAGTTCTATGCGACGGTCGACCCCGCGGAGTTCGACAGCATTCACGAGTTGGCTGTGGAGCAGGGCTCGGTGCCCGTCGTGTCGAGTATCGACAAAGTGCAGATCACCGACAACACCGCGATCGCGGAGGTCACCGCTCACACGATGGGCGAGCCGTCGGATGTCACCGCTCGCACGTTCGACCTCGCGCTCCAGGGTGAGGAGTGGAAGGTGTGCGACGAGTAGCTGCGCAGACCGGATACGACGAAGAAGGGGCGCCGGCTCGAGCCGGCGCCCCCGCGTGGGGTCAGGATTAAATCTGGTGTTTTAAATTGGGGTCACCCAGCGGGCCCCCGGCAATTGTTGGGTTGAAGCCCCCAACAAGCCAGCGGG